>JAYTTM010000001.1:0-2959 GCA_043745055.1 Chitinophagaceae bacterium
ACCTGGTATAATTTTTTTACCTCTTCTTCATTAAAAAAGCTTTTTAAAATAAGGCATCCATTCTGTTGGTATTCCTTAAGATGTTCGGTTGTTATTGATTGTCTTTCCATGATGATTAATTTAAAATATTTGAATTTTGATAATTAAAAATTTATTGAGTATTTTTTCGGTCTTCTAAAATAAAAAAGCAACCAGTTTTTAAAATTGTAAGCAAAAATAAAATACTTGTCCACTGCCACAGCTGTGTTATACAGCATTCTTTTTTTCAATATTTATTCGGGGAATTTTAAAGCAAACTTACTTTCAAAACAAAAACATTCCTACATCATTGCATGCAAGAATTGATACTTTACTACCATTTTCGTTATAATTACATAATTTTTAAATTAATGAAACCTGTACTTGAATATTTACCGAGAGAAGAGGAAGAATCATTTGTAGTAAAATTCTTTGATTATGATTATTATCCAACTCCGTGGCACTATCATCCGGAATACGAATTGGTGCTGGTAACAGAAAGTACGGGCAAGCGTTTTATTGGAGATAATATCCAAAACTTTGGCCCCGGCGACCTTGTTCTGATTGGTGCAAATGTGCCCCACCTCTATCGCAACGACAAGGAATATTATCAACCACAATCGGCTTTGAGGGCAAAATCTATTGTGATACATTTTCTTACGAGTTCAATAGGAGAAGATTTTTTAGCCTTGCCAGCCTGCAGAAAAATAAGAGACCTTTTAAATAAATCGGCAATGGGGTTGCAGATTAAGGACCAAGCCAACGCCGAGGTAACCAAACAAATGTATACGCTACTGCAACTAAAAGGAATGCCACGGTTAATGATGCTGTTGGATATTTTAAATACCCTATCAGAAACAAATGACAAAGAAAATATTTCCAATCACCTTATTAATGGGGAGAATATGAAGGAATCGGAAAGGTTGAGTAAGGTGTTTGATTATGTTATGAAAAACTTCCTTTCTGATATAACTATTGCTGAAGTAGCAGCACTTGTAAATATGGCAGAGAATTCTTTTTCGAGGTATTTTAGCCAGCGCACCAGGAAAAAATTCTCCGCTTTTGTAAATGAAATAAGGCTTAGCCATGCTTCTAAATTATTGACAGATACCGACCAAAGTGTCGCTGAAATTTGCTTTGGCTCGGGGTTTAACAACTTGTCTAATTTCAACAGGAAGTTTAAAGAATTGTATGGATTAAGTCCATTGCCGTACAGGAAACAATATCTATTAAAAACATAGGCTTCACATAAAATGTGCCTGGAATTTGAATAGGCAAAGATTAGTGTAGTAATTTAGTTTCAGCTATTGCATAATTAAAGTTCAAAAAAGGTATATAGTAAAAGGGAGTGACACAACGATGTTCAGCAAAGAAATTTAGCTGGTCTCAAAAAAATTATTTGGGAAACACTGATAATTTCTGGAATGTTGCAAAATTCAATATTTAGACTACGCTCACTACTTGTATCAAAAAATAACTCAAATAGATTCAACATAAACAAGATGATTTCTACTTGTTAGAAAAGTATCAGTATGTACCATATTTAAGGTAGTATTTTACAACTATTTTTGGGTACTTTTATTTATTAAAAAAGATTGTTAACCTATGTGATTTTGTTTTCCGGCGTTGCAATATAAAAGTAAGCTGCAGCTAAATTAATTGATTGGAGACTGTCACTAAATAAAATGAAAATGAAAATAGCGATACTTGGCTCGGGCTTTATAGCTCGTTTTTATGCAGACACACTTATCAGCCAGCGAAGAAAAGATGAGTTGATTGTTGTGTATTCCCGAACCGCAGAGAAAGCAGAAAAATTTGCACAGGATTATAATCTGTCCCATTTTTTTACCGACATGGCAGCCGCAGTTGCCCACCCCGATGTGGATGTGGTAATTATTGCACTTGCCAATCACCTGCACCTTGCGGCGATTGAGGCATGTGTAAAAGCCGGCAAACATGTGTTGTGCACAAAGCCGTTGGGACGAACCGGCGAAGAAGCTAAGAAAATGATGGAGCTGGTAGAAGCAGCCGGCATAATGGGTGGCTATCTTGAAGACCTTTGTTATACGCCCAAATTTTTAAAATCGTTGGATAGTGTGCAGAATGGAAGCATTGGCCGTGTGCTGTGGGCAAAGTCCCGGGAGGCACACCCCGGACCGCACAGCGATTGGTTTTGGGATAAAGAAAAATCAGGTGGCGGTGCCGTTATTGACCTTGGCTGCCACTGCATTGAAATAGCCAGAAATTTTATTGGCAAAGGTATCAGGCCTGTGCAGGTGATGTGTTGGGCAGCTACACAGGTACACCCGATAGCAGCAGAAGACCATGCCATTGGTTTAGTAAAATATGCCAATGGTGCGGTTGGACAGTTTGAAGTAAGCTGGTGCTTTAGAGGCGGAATGGATTTAAGGGATGAAGTAATGGGAACGGAAGGAACCATTTGGCTGAACAGTTTTTTACGTACCGGGTTTGAAATGTTTAGTACAGGCAAAGGCACAGGCTATGTGGCCGAGAAGGCAGAATCAAACAGCGGATGGTTGTTTCCGGTTGGTGATGAAGTGCATGAGCTTGGCTACTCCAATATGTTTACCGATATGTTTGAAGCCATTGAAAAAAAGCGGGAACCACTTGAAAGTTTTTATGATGGCTACGTGGTTAATTGTATCATTGATGCCGTATATAAATCTGCCACCTCAGGTAAGTGGGAAGACATTGACCTACCGGTATGGCGTGGCGGAAATACCGAAGGACATACGATAGATTACCAGGATTACGATGCTGATCACTACCTGATTAAAGAAGAAGTAATGCCCGATGGCAGCATCAGCCGCATCCTGAAACACAAGACCACTGATGTTATCAGCCAAACCAGCGTGGTGGGTTAAGTGGTTTAATTAGTATTTGTTTTTCTTTAAAGAACCCTTTTGAATTAATTGTTTGG
>JAYTTM010000002.1:0-2957 GCA_043745055.1 Chitinophagaceae bacterium
GATTCCCGTTGTATAGTAGAAGTAGAAGGAGGTTGAGGTAACTATTAAAAAACTTAACAGTAAATTGCACCCTGAAATTAATAAATATGAATATTGAAGAAGAAGATATACTTGAAACCGAAGAGTTGTATGAAAAACTGGTGATTGAGGTTTCAAAGGGACAGGAAGCTTTGCGCATTGATAAGTTTTTAATGACCCGGATTGAAGGAGCCACCCGTAATAAAATTCAGCAGGGTATTGATGATGAAATGGTGCTGGTAAATGAAAAACCCATCAAGGCCAATTACAAAATAAGGCCCTACGATAAAATTGTAGTGTACACCGACCGCCACCCGGAAAGCAACGACATTATACCCGAAAAAATGGCGCTGGATATTGCCTATGAAGATGACGATATCATCCTAATTAACAAACCAGTTGGATTGGTTGTGCACCCTGGCAGTGGCAACCCAAATGGTACCCTCATAAATGGCGTGGCTTATCACCTTAAACAACAACAACCAGATATTGAAGAAAGCACCTTACCCAGGTTTGGTATGGTTCATCGTATTGATAAAAATACCTCTGGCTTAATTGTACTGGCTAAAAGCCCTAAGGCAATGACAGACCTTGCCAAACAGTTTTTTAACCACACTGTACATCGCCGGTACATTGCATTGGTATGGGGCGATTTTGAAGAAAACGAAGGCACCATTACCGGGCATGTAGGCAGGCACCAGCGCCTTAGAAAACTTTTTACTACCTACCCCGAAGGTGAGCATGGAAAAGAGGCCATTACTCATTACAAAGTGCTGGAAAGGTTTAACTATGTAACCCTGGTAGAGTGCAGGCTGGAAACCGGCCGTACACATCAGATAAGGGTACACATGCAGCACATTGGCCACCCTTTATTTAACGATAATTTTTATGGCGGCGACAAAATTGTAAAGGGCACCGTATTCACCAAATACAAACAGTTTGTAGATAATTGCTTTGCCCTTTGCAACCGGCAGGCACTGCATGCAAAAGAGCTGGGCTTTATTCATCCCGGGACCAAGGAAGCCATTCATTTTGAATGTCCGTTGCCAGATGATATGCAGCAGGCCATTGACAAATGGAGAAAGTATAGCCAGCATAAGAATGATATAAGTTAGGCAAAAAATTACTTCAAAGCCGTAGCCGATAGCTAGCGCATACTTACTGATTGCCCTTAGTTACTATTACCAATGCACAAAGCTTTAAATGTAAAAAGCTTGTAAACCAAAACGTTTACAGGCTTTTTAATGTCCTTGATTTCAATTATTGAATCACCACTTTAAGCACCGTTTTCTTTTTAGTTACACCCATAACTTCCAATTGATAATGGCCGGTTAGCTGTGCAGGATAACTAATATTTACAGAAGCTGTTCCACCAGCGTGGTTTACCGTTTTAGTGACAATAGATTGTCCGGCCGAATTAAGGAGGCGCAGGTGATAAACCCCGGCATACATACTGTTCATTTGCAAACGTATAGTACCGTTTGTTACCGGGTTGGGGTAAACATACAGGCCGCCTTTCACATTCATCATTACTACTTTCACTGTTTCGCTGTACCCAATGGCGCCGTTGTTACTGATGCCTTTTATGCGGTAATAGTAAATACCCGGCGCAGGCTTTTCGTCTAAACCACTGTAATTATTTACACTCGCATTATTTCCGTTGGACGCCGTGTTTCTAACTGCAGAAAAATTAATACCATCTGCAGAGCGTTCAATTTCGTAATGATGAATATTTTTTTCGCCTGCTACCTGCCAGTCAACAGCCACATCGCTGTTATGCAGGTAAGCGTTAATGGTATTGTAGTTGATAGCTTTTTTAAATACAATGCGAAAACGATTTGCTGCATAAGAAGCTGTATCAGTTGTAACTTTAAATTCAACTTTAGTGCTGCCAATCATATTTAAAGCGGTCTTATTTTTTAAATATACATCTTCTATATAACCTGCCAGGTTGTGTTGCGCTAAATTGTCTGCCGTAAATTCAATTAAATAATTCCTTAACCGCATTTTTGACAGATTATAAAAAATGGTATCTGTTTCAATGGGCAAATTCCGTTTTTCTATTGAGAGTAATTTATCCTTCTTTGTAATACCAAAGCTCTCTGCAAAGTTGCCAGGTTTTAATGCATCTTCTCCTGTTAATTCATTGTGATAAGTATCATCAAACAAGTGCAATGCCCCATCAAATACTGCCAGAGAATTATCATTGTTTTTTACATAAAGAGTTGCCCGTAAAGTATTGCTGAGAATGGCAGGCGTTTGTGGCCGGAAAAAAGTAGCAGATAGATTCGACTTGTCTGTTTCTTTAATAGTAAGACTGGTGATATTGAGAGAATTTACTAAAAATGCCAATCCTGATTCAATTCTTCCATTCAACAAATCAATCATTGAACTTTGAGGTGTTATGTTGGACGTGTAGGTAGTTCCCGTGCTTCTCGTCATGGTGATAAAGCCACCC
The DNA here is from genome assembly GCA_043745055.1 of Chitinophagaceae bacterium. Classification (GTDB taxonomy): domain Bacteria; phylum Bacteroidota; class Bacteroidia; order Chitinophagales; family Chitinophagaceae; genus Ferruginibacter. The sequence continues at coordinate 2,477 of JAYTTM010000002.1, forward strand.
ACCGTACTGGAAGTGGTGCCACTGGTAATTTTTGGATCCCAGATATAGAATACATCGCCGGGGCCTATTTTACTGATGCTGCTAAAGTTAATTGCAGATGGATAGGGATTACCCACTACAGTAAAGCCACTTGGTGTTGGAGAAATAGCAAATGTTTTATCACCAATATTAATCTGGCCGGTAGTACGTAGGGTAGTAGTAACCGGGGCAGTACCGGAAGTGGTATTTAAAATACTGTAACTCCTGTTGCCCCTAACAAATATCATCCACCCGTTGTTGTAATTCAACTGGGATGTATCTGGCATAATACCCGTACCCACCCAGGTAGTGCCGTTATGATATTTAACGGAATAATTATTTAACGGGCTGGCATCAAAACCATTAGTACCAGGTAAAGGTCCGGTAATGTGTGTTCCATAACCAGCAACAGGATCTGTACCTGCAAAAGATGGCAACGAAGCAACGGTTGCGCCTTCCATCC
>JAYTTM010000003.1:0-2955 GCA_043745055.1 Chitinophagaceae bacterium
TTAAAATCAACCGTGCTGTTTGCTATCGTATAAGTGTTGATACCAGGCGTAAATAAACTTTTTACGCCAATTGTACCCGACGAAGCCAATACCCTTGCACCGCTTGATGAAGAGGTAAGGTTATTATAATTTTCTGCCTCAATTGTCTGGCTGTTGGCGCTATTGAAAGAAACAGTTCCTGAACCACTTGTAAAAGTTGAAGCAGTATTGCTCCAATCGCCAGATTGAAGATTAAAAGTTCCACCACCTGTCATATTAAGTGTGGCGCTATTTGAAAGCGTAAAATTCCCATTCACATTAATAACATCTGTAGCATTTCCTGTAGAAAGTGATTTACCATCTAATGATAAATTATTGCAATCAGCAACATTACCAAATAGGATAGCGGTTGCAGTATTGGTTACATTATCTACAACACAAACATTAGTGGCTGTACTGGAAATATTTACATTAGTTGTAGCACTGGGCACTACTCGGGTATCCCAGTTATTGCAATCAAACCAATCAGTATTTCTTCCACCGGTCCATTTACCATCAACCTCCGTTCCGGTGGCTACAGAATAGGTAATACATCCACCCAAATAATCAGGACCAGTGGAATTATAAGTAGCATTATCAGGATAGGTAGTCCAGTTTAATATATTATTAATCCTTGATATCCAGCCCAATCTTGTTGTGACGGTTGTTGGTCCTGTATATTTCGTTTTACCCGGATCTGTAACAAGGTTTAATTCTGTTGAAAAGCATTTCATTGACGGAAAAATACGGGAGCCTTTGGTAGTCCATGTTGTGGGTGATGTTCCTATATTTGTTTTCCAGGCAATACCCGACCATCCATATAAAACATTTCCTCCGCTAAACACCCCATCTTGAGCACTCCCGCCACCGCCTGCAGATGTCCAGCTACCTGCACCTCCCTGCATAAACCATACCTGGTCTCCGTCATTCATATCAAACAGGGCACTAGTACCTGGTAGTACCGTTGCACCTGTGCTGATTGTCCAATTTGCATCAATTACTCCACAACTATAAATACTAATAGCACTGTTTATCCCCTTTGTATTTAAAATGGTACCGGCTGGTATTGTTGATCCCGTACGGGTAAACTGCACAATACCTTCTGAAGTTCCCCATTTGCCAGCATAAGCCCTTTCGTAGCCGTTATCCGTCATATAAAAACTGGTACCTGGTGCAATATCTTTAAATGCTACAAATGCTATTTCATCTACGCTGGTGCTGTTGTTGTTATTTAAGGCAAGTATGGCAAAGTCACCCTGTGAAAAAGTAGTGATTACGGAAATAGAATAATTATTGGAAACAACATCGCTATAATTTATACTGCTTGCAGTCATTTGATAAGTACCAATAGAAGTATGTTTTATACCAGCAAAGCTTGCAACTCCAGCAATAGCATTACTACTAACCGGGCTGCCTGTTAACCCAGCTAAAGCTGTAGATGATATGCTGACAGATTGCGTAAAATCAAGATCAATATTGTTATTAGCATCATAAGCAGTTACGGCAACTGATGGCGACATAGACTGGTTTTGACCGGTATTGGAAGGTTGTGTGCTAAACACCAGTTTAGTAGCCACTACACATACTACATCTTTAGTTACATCGGTAGTAGCTACCAACGCACTTGTATTTTTTCCAGAAGAGCCAGATGCAGCAATGGTAATATTGGCCTCTGTAATACTAAACCTAAATACCTTACCATCAATGGAAGTGGAGATTGATACAGGGTTTTTCAAAGTAATCCTTAATGATAAAGTGGTAGTATTATCATCTGCAACACTTATTAAGGGAGCTCCCGTAAAAGTAATTTTTGTAGAGGTGATGACTCCTGTGGCAACCAATATATTTCCGTTAAACAAAGCTGCCGACTGAATATTTGTCCAGTCGGAAACGGTATTGCTTACACCCTGTGAGATCGCAATAGAATTAATAATAGTTGGCACGCCGTCAGCATCTGGCATAGATGCCCCTCCGTCTCGGATAGTAAATTGCCATACCTGAGTACCATCCGCAACAGAAGCAATATTGCCATTTACAATGGATGAAATACAACTGCTTTCCCCGGCTGCTGAAATGATATCCGATAAAAGGCTGCTGGTTGTAAACGAGGTAGTAGCACCTGTACTTACGTAACAGTTAGAGGGGCTGTTAAATTCAAAAACAGCTACATAATAAACCGTATTACTGGTAAGGTTTGTGAGAGCAACTGTATTAGACGTACTGTTGTACACCGTTTTACCCGTTCCCGGTGTAAAGGCCGGCGCTGCCGAATAGCTTGAATTGGCACTATAACTGGCTCCGTTTACAGGTGTACCTGTTACAGCGCTTCCTGCATTTACTACTACCAGGCGATTGGTTCCATTCCCGATTGTAAAGCCAATGCTTGCAGTGCTGCTGGTAACAAGGCTTACAATTGCATTGGTTGCAAGCGTTGCAGGCGTATTGCAGGCAGTTGTGGTAGTACCCGTATTGCCAGTTGAAGAATTTAAGTAACATTTTGAACCAGCATATTCAAATATTTTAACGTAGTAGTCTGTATTGGCAATAAGACCGGTAACGGTTACTGTATTGCCGGTACCACTGTAAACCACTTTTTCGTTGGTAGCAATTGTTGGCAGTACTGTTGAAAAATCACTGGAAGCAGGAGAATAAGTTACCCCCAAGGTTGGAAACCCGGCAATGGCAGAACCTTGTTTTACCACTACTATTCTGCCAGCACCACCAGTGCCTGATCCAAAATTAATGGTTGCACTGGTTGTAAGCACGTTGGTAAAACTTGTAAAGGTAGCTTCTGTGGCAGGTGCTGTACAGGCGGTATAAGTGGTAATATAAATATTGTCGATATTAAGCCTGTTGGTTAAACTGGAGGACGATAATTTTACAATTCGAAAACGAACAGTGCCGGCAATATTTACAGTTATATTTTGATAAGCAAAT
>JAYTTM010000004.1:0-2955 GCA_043745055.1 Chitinophagaceae bacterium
TCAACAATTGCTGGCGGTGCATGGAAGATACATCTTGATAATCCGATGGGAAAAGTTATTTCAACCATTCCCATAAAGCCATCAAAAAATGGTTGGACGATAGCATCAGCAAACTTACTTGTTACGGCAGGGCAGCATAATTTGTATTTTACCTACAGTAATCCAAACCTGCCTTCACCCGAAGCAAACGGTGTTACATTTGATTGGTTTTATTTTACTGAAAAACTTTCCGGAGAAGATAAAAAAGGATTTGCTGCTAACAAAGATGCTTATTGGAAGCTGCTAACATCAAATGTACCAACCACACCCATCATGATGGAAAATCCTGCAGGCCTGCATCGTTCCTCCTATGTTTTTGAGCGTGGCAACTGGCTGGTAAAGGGCAAAAATGTAAGTCCGGATGTGCCTCATTCTTTAAATCCATTTCCTGCCAATGCACCCAAAAACAGGCTCGGTTTAGCCAGGTGGCTTACGTCTAATCAAAATCCATTAACAGCCCGAACGCTGGTAAACCACATCTGGCAACAACTATTTGGAACCGGGTTGGCAGAAACGCTGGAAGATATGGGATCGCAAGGCATTGCACCAACGCATCCCGAACTGCTGGATAGGTTAAGCTATCGCCTGATGCATACAGATAACTGGAGTATAAAAAAACTTATCAAAACTATTGTACTTAGTGCAACCTACCAGCAAGATGCTGCATTAACACCTGCTACATTACAAAAAGATCCTTACAATAAATTCTACAGCCGCTCGTCAAGAGTTCGCTTAACTGCAGAGCAGGTAAGGGACCAGGCATTGTGCATCAGTGGTTTAATGAGCAGCAAAATGTACGGGCCGCCTGTTTATCCGTATCAGCCAAATGGCATCTGGTTATCGCCATGGAGTGGCGAAACATGGGTACAGAGTAAGGGCGAAGATCAGTATCGGCGGGCATTGTACACTTATTGGAAACGATCTGCAGCCTATCCCTCCATGATGGCATTTGATGCTGTATCAAGAGAAGTATGCACTGTAAGACGAATCAGTACCAATACACCTTTGCAGGCGCTTACCACACTAAATGATTCTGCTTACCTTGATATTGCGAGGCATTTTGCAGACAGAATGAAACATCAGGGAGGAGAAGATACCAGGAATCAAATTGCAGCGGGCTTCAGGCTGGCAACCAATCATCCTATAGATGAAAAAAGTTTGCAGGCATTGCTCAATTTATACAATAAGGCCTTTAGCCGTTTTAAAAACGACAGCAATAAAACTAGTAAAGTGATTGGCAAAACAGCAGATACTGCCGGAGCGGCAACAGCAGCATTAACGATAGTGGCAAATGCTATTTTAAATTTGGATGAAGTGATTACAAAAAATTAATTTAGGAATACCTATTTTCCAAATAAATTTCTGAAATAACCATAAAAAGGAGACTATTATTCCAATAGGAAAAGATCTATGAAGCATCAGTGTCAAACTCCCCTCTGCCTTTGGAGAGGGGCTGGGGGTGAGGTCATACAAACCTGGCCGGGATCTAAAACTCTTAATAGAACAAAAATGTTCAACAATATGGAATGCTGTAAAACCCAGGTAATTTTTTTGTACATCTTTAATCAACATAAGGCATGACCCGACAAGAATTAAATACCCAACGATTGGTGCAGGAAGCCATTCAGCACCATGCCCGGGTAAACTCAAGGCGTCACTTTATAAAGGAAAGTGCGATGGGTCTTGGTTCATTGGCATTGGGTGCATTGTTGGGAAGTTGCAATAGTACTGCCGTTAACAATCCAATTGTATTTGATCCGGCGCATCCCTTATTACCTAAGGCACCGCCTTTTTTGGGCAAAGCCAACAGCGTAATATACCTGCACATGGCAGGTGCTCCCTCACAACTTGAATTATTTGATTACAAAGAGGAACTGATGAAAATGGATGGACAGGATTGTCCGCCTTCTTTGCTGGAAGGAAAGCGGTTTGCATTTATACGGGGTGTACCCAAAATGCTTGGTCCGCAGGCAAAGTTTGCAAAGCATGGAAACAGTGGTATCTGGATGAGCGATAACCTTCCGCACCTGTCATCTGTAGTTGATGAAATATGTTTTTTAAAAGCAGTAAGTACAGATCAGTTCAATCATGCACCTGCGCAACTGATGATGCAGACGGGGTCTGCAAGATTAGGGCGGCCCAGTATCGGCTCCTGGGTTACCTATGGCCTTGGTTCAGAAAATCAAAACCTACCCGGATTTGTAGTACTTACCAGCGGCGGACAAAATCCTGATGCCGGTAAAAGTGTTTGGGGCAGCGGTTTTTTGCCCAGTGTTTACCAGGGTGTTCAGTGCAGAAGCGAAGGAGATCCGGTATTGTTTATCAACGATCCGGATGGCTTTGAAAGAGATGTAAGAAAGGCATCTATCGATGCAATCAACCAGGTAAATGAAGTAGAATATCAGCAGTATAAAGATCCAGAAATTCTTTCCCGTATTGCCCAATATGAAATGGCTTATAAAATGCAGATAGCTGCGCCGGAAGTAATGAATATTAACAACGAGCCAGCCTACATTCATGAAATGTATGGCACACAGCCAGGTAAAGCATGCTTTGCAAACAATGTTTTGCTGGCAAGAAAATTAGTAGAAAAAGGTGTGCGGTTTGTTCAGCTTTTCGATTGGGGTTGGGATAGTCATGGTACCAATGCAGAACTGGCCATTGACTTTGGCCTTGTAAATAAATGCAAACAGACGGATAAGGCTATAACCGCATTGATATTGGATTTAAAGCAACGGGGCCTATTGGATGAAACCTTGATAGTTTGGGGAGGAGAGTTTGGCAGAACACCCATGCAGGAAAACAGGGAAGGAAAAAAAATGCCTTTTAAAGGAAGGGATCATCACACAGAAGCATTTACTATGTGGATGGCCGGTGGTGGAATTAAAAAGGGTTTTAGTTTTGGTGAAACGGATG
>JAYTTM010000005.1:0-10949 GCA_043745055.1 Chitinophagaceae bacterium
GCATTTTCCGGAAGTTTAATTATTGCAACATTACTGTATGCATATTTGCCACGAATGTCTGTTAGTTTAACCCGGTAATAAATATTTGCTGTTTGTACATCCCTTATATTATCAGCCAAGTGGTACTGCTTTTCTGCATTGCTGGTGCCGGCTGCTTTTATGTTCGTGATAATTTTTGTATAATTTCTGCCATCTGTGCTCCGCTCTATTTCGAAGTAATCAGAATTGATTTCGCTGATAGTTTTCCAGTTCAGCGATACATCACCCGCAACCCGTGTAGCGGTAAGGTTTAAACCCGTAGCTGGTAATATAATTAGCCAGTTTAACGAGTACACAACCGGATTAGGATCTTTCATTCCTGCGGCATCTATAAAAGAGTAATAAAATATGGTATACATGGAGCCAAGCGTTGCCGTCGTTATTTCAACTTTAAATAAAGAGGCATTAAAATTATTGATTACCTGCCCTGATGTTACCAATATTCCGTTGTAATAAAGGTTGGCATTTAATGGAATAGAATCAATAGCCACAGAACGGGCTTCCAACGTGCAGTAAGTAACGCAATCTTCAGCATCTTTACCACTTAGTATGGGAGGATTGGTGCCACCATTTAGTGTGATTACCTGGCCTACAACAGGTGGACTGATATGTATGTAATAAGGATCTGAATTAGGGAGTTTTTCTATACCAAAATTCATGTTTACAGAGTTTGAAAATCCATAAGTTCTGTTGTCAATAATACCACTGGCGCCATAATCAATTATGCCATTTCTTGCTTCACCGGTATTGATCCATCCGGCAGGCAACGAAGATCCATTTGATGGAGTACCAGGTACGGCTTGTGTAGTTGACAACAGCAGCGAATAACTTTTTCCGGGTGATGCATCGTTGAAATTATAGGTGCCATCATTTGCTACGGCCACCACCGCTACTGTATATCCTAACTCATCTACCAGGGTTACATATAATTGTCCACCGGCATTGGTTCCAGGTTCAGTTGCGCCGGCATCTATTACATCGCCGTTAGCATCATTCCATACTTTTCCGCTTATATTTATACCCGGCGCAATTAAAAAATGCAATATAGCATTGGCGCATAATGGCTGAGGTGCAGTCGTTGTTACATCGCAAATTGTATAGGTAACATAATCGGGGCCCATATATCCTACCGGAGGTATATATGTATAAGTTCCGTTGGAATAAAATTGAACGGTACCTCCTTGTATTGTAGCCAGAGGTGCACCAATGGAATTACCTGCAACACCTGTTGTTATTAAAGTTCCATTCAATGAAAGCGGATTGCCATTGGGATCCCTGTCGTTGGCAATAAAAGAACCTGTTACTGGTTGATTAACTGTTGTGTAACCAAAATCATCCCCTGCAAATGGCGGGTCATTTTGCGTGCCATTGATATCTGCCAATACATCTATATGGAGGTTTGCTGTTGAAGCTGCGCCTGCTGTATTTGATACGACATAGGCAGCATCTATACTTCCTATAAATCCGGGTGCAGGCGTAAAAGTGTATGTGCCATTTGTGGCGATAGATAATGAACCGGCATTGGCAACAGATTTGTTGTATATATCTACACCGGAAACAGTGACTGTACCTGGCATGGTAGTAATATCCGGAATACCATCACTGTTGGAATCATAACTAAATAAAGTTGCTGTAAATGAATAATTTTTTATATCCCTGTCATTTGCAAAAAGATTACCGGTTATTGTTGCTCCATAACTAATATCTTCATCATTATTGGCAATAACAGTGTTGCCTGCGGAAGGCAATTGATCTACAGTAATAGCCAGATATGCAGTATCGCAGGCTGAAGGGTTTCCATTGTCACATATTTTATATGGAATGGTTACAGATCCGGTAAAGGAAGCCGAAGGAACAAAAGTATATTTACCAGTTGCATCATAAGTAATATTACCGGCATTGGTAACAGTAGCCCCTGTTTTATCTACACCGCTTACAATTGTACCACTTGCTATTATTGCTTTTGTTAAAGGGTTAAGGAAGCTACCAAAATTTTGAGTGTTTTCTTCCTGATCAAAATCGTTTGGCATTACCACACCCTTTACAGCCATACCTTTCCAGGTGCTATTTTCATCATTAACAGTATAAGTCAATATTCTTTTTACACCAAAGTCTAAAGTAGCTGCACATGTTGCTGAAGTATTAAAAATATATGACTGTGTTGCCGCTGTTGTTAAGGCTGCGTTTTTGGGGAATGAAGCAGAATCAATTCTTAAGATATAACATTGAGGATATTGTAAAAACTTTATAACAATATCATCTATAAATACAAGGTCACCTTCATCCACATTTCCATTGGTAAGTATTCGCAAATAGGTAGTATTTGTTGTATTGTAGCTGGATGTATTGATGCTGATGTTAGATACATTAACGTATTTTTTATCCCAAATACCATTTCCTGAAATTGTTGCTACGGTATTATAAGTAACCCCATCTTTAGATAATTGCACTAGAATATCTTCGCCGGCTGTAAGAGAGCTTGTAGCCTTACGGTATGAAAAATCCAGGAATGCTTTGCTGGCATTTTGCAAATTAATTTGCCGTATGGCAGATTTATTGGCGTCATCCAGGCGCAAAGCATATCCAAATGTACTGTCCAGTACAATTTCAACATCAGTATTGGCTGCTGACAGTGCCGGTGATACGCAAAATCCAACAGAATTATCACCTGCATCTGTCCAGTTGCTTTTCCATGGTGCGGTGCCATCTGTGCCACTTGCACAACTGTTACCCGAAGGAACAAGATCAAAATTATCCATTACATATTTATTGGGCGATCTTAAAAACTGGTATTTTCCTGTGCCATCTATATCAACTGAATCAACCAATTCATTGGTATTGATATTGCCATTGCAGTTTCCATCTACATATAAATAAACCTTTGCCGGATAATAGCCTGTGTTGCCGTCATTATTTACCTTATCCTGATTTTTATCTAAATACACCATTCCTGTAATGATATTTTGCCCGGCAGGTGTTGGGCAGGCGCCTATTGTTATATAAACTGTTGCCGTTCCGCATACTATTGGTGTAGGAACTGAACACACATTATACTGAAAAGTATCATTGCCTGTAAAGCCAGTATTTGGAATATAAGTAATTGTGCCGTTAGCATTAATGATTGTAGTTCCGTTTAATGGCTGCAACAGACCTTTTGTAGTAACTGAGCCAGCATTGATAGAAGTGAGGAATGCCGCATCATTTTTTAATATTGATATATTTATGGGAGTACTTACCAATGTAACCGCATAATCGTTATTAGCAAACATAAGCCTGTCTTTACAGAATGGCTGTATAGTAGTGCCCACATCCCAGCTTGGGTTGCCTGTTAAGGCGGTAGCAGCATCTTCGCCATACACTGCAGCAATCTTTACTCCATTACAGGTGAACACAGCTAAGCCGCTTTGGCTGTTTCCAACGGGGTTCTTTATCTTGGTATAGTTGAGTGCATTTAATGGAATAGCAATGTCATATTTTACACCGCAGGGGCTTGTGCTTGGCCCATTCAATATATCCCCGTCATATTTTACATATACAGTAGTATTTGCTGTAGGTGTTACCCAAATTGGGTTATCATTTCTTGTTAAATCTGTAGAACCCGGCGCCCAGGCTACACTGGCAAAATCGGTCAACCTGGTTTCTGCAATTAGGTTGAAAGACCAGTCTCTTGTAGAACCGTCATTTCCGCCACCACCAGGTGTATAGGAGTCACAAATTTCTATTGCCACAAATGATTCCAGTGTCGGATTCCAAAATTTATAGGCAGCTATGGATGAAAGCGGCATGGCATATCTTACAGAAGAATTTGCCGGCAATAATATTGTGCCGCTGGAAGGTACTCCAGAGCTCCAGTTAATATTGATATTTCTGTTTAAACTGTTATACAGCATTACCACAGCCGTGTCGTACGGAGCAGCAGCTGGGCCGCTGGTAGGTACCGGTGTATAATAAGTACTGGAATACCAGGTAGCAGGGAAAATAGGCACCTCCCTCGATGAATAATTATCTACACCCCCAAAATGGGCGTCTACTGCAATGGGTTTGTCACTGGTTACAATGGCGCCGGCCTTCATAATGGAGCCAACAGGAGGTGTGGCATCATCTACCAGCATTACCTGTCCTTCATTTAAAACAAACGTAAGGTCAAACATACCTGTATGGTCTCTGTCAATTTGCACGGTGGTATTATTCTGCGAAGCTCTTATAAACAAAGCGGTATATTGAAAATCACGGCTGGGAAGATCCTCACCGACTGGTATGGTAAATGACTTACCAAATTCTGTAGGATAAGCAGATACATTAGTTTTCATACATTGTAAAGCTATGGTAGATGGCTCACCGCAAACCTGTGTTACAGAAATTTGCCCGCTGGAATATAGTTTGTCTTTTCCATCATAAAATATATTGGATGCTACTCTTGGAGTAGGCATGGTATTGTCAAGAATAATGCTACCTCCTGCTGGAATAACATCATTTGGATATCCCGGCGCTATTCCGTTAAAAATATTTCCGTCTCCCCATACTTCGGTTGTTGATTGTACAGGGTTCAGAATATTGGTTTCGTAGCCATCTTCCCAATGGTCCCAGATTAATGTCATCCCGGGATATGATATTTTAACACTAATGATGGTCCTGATATTGGTGGTTGCCAATGATCCGCTGGTAGATTTTGTTAACGCTATCTGGGCCTTGTCTTCAGCATACGGCATATAATATATTTTGCTCTTAACCGCATCTGAACAGGTATTGAAAGCAATTGGCAACACTGTTACGATAACCTGTGCGGTACCGCATAAAGGAACCGGCGCTGTAAGATCGCAAACCTGATATGTGAGGGTATCAAATCCACTAAAGGTGCCATTAGGTAAATATGTAATCTTATTGCTATCCAAAATTGCCTGTCCATTTTTTGGAGGAGAAATAATAGTAATTGAACCGGGATCTAAATTATCATTTGGATCAGAATCGTTTGCGAGAACATTAATAACCTTACTTTCTCCACCGGGCACGGTAGCTGTATCCTTGATAACGTTTGGAGGACAGTCTACACAACTTACAACACTGGCTGTCATGGTGGAGGTAACGGTATTTTCATATCCCTCTTTTGCTGTAGCAGAAATGGTAATAGGAATTGCACTTGCGGGTACTGTCCATGGGGTTTCAAATATTCTTGTACAGCCTGTACCAAAAACCGGAGATGTTGCCATGCTGGTGCCGGGTGGTGTAACTGTAATATTCAAATCAGTTATGTCAGCAAAGCCAAACGGGTCGGTTACTGTGGCACGTATGTAGCGGCTAGTACCTACTACTACGCTGGTAACAGCGGTTCCTCCCGGATATGGGCCATTATAAATCTCTAACGCAGTAGTATTTATATAGGTTGATACCGGAAAACTAACTTTAGAAGGCTTTGTTTGGCTGTCATAATCAATTTTAAAAGATACGCCGGGCTGCAATGTTGAAATAATTAACGTAATAGGTACACCCGGTGGGATGCTGGCATTCACTGATGGAGCCGTCCAGCTAAGTAACCCGGTAATGCTGTTGTATGCAGGGTTTGTAAGTGTGATGATTAGGTTGGTACTGTATTGCAGTGTTGCCGTAATATTTGGTGTAACCGGCATTGTACCATATAAAACACTCACATAGGCAGCAACAGAAATAGTGCTGCCACTTGTAATTACTATTTGACTACATGGAGCTGGTGACTGAGTGAAAGTGGTGGTTTTAGACAATGAACCCATTTTTATTATCGCCCCGCCAGAATCTACAACAGCGGGTGTATTAGCCATACTTGTCCACGTTCCTCCATTAAATTTCCAGAAATTAGTAGAATTATTTCCTCTGAGCGCATAAGAATTTACATCATCCGACACCATTGCAGCCCCTTTGAAAACTGCATTGGGTGTATTAGCAATAGAAGACCAGGTGTTGGCGCTTACATTATATTTATAAGCATTGTTAAAGTTGCCACCACGCAATGCAAAAACAGATACGCCATCAAAACTTAAAGAGCCGCCTCCGTCAATAGTAGTTGGAGCAGGGGCTAAAGCAGTCCAGGTATTAGTAGCAACAGTGTATTTTAAAAAAGCAGTATTGGCACTTCCCCTCAAAGCAAAAATATTGGTGCCGTCTGTAGTAAGGGCTGCGCCCAAGTCGATAGTAGATCCTGCGGGCGTTGCTGCCATCGCAGACCAGGTATTTGTGGCAATAGTGTATTTATAAAATGTATTGGTAGCACCTCCCATAAATGCATAAATACCTCCATTCAAATGAATCAATGCTGCACCTGATGACGCATTAACGGGCGTATTAGCTAATACTGACCATGTATTTGCAACAGGATCATATTTCCAAAATGCTTTAAAGTCACCTCTTAAAGCATAAATATTTGTACCATTGGTTGCCAGTGCTCCGCCCTTTGATACAACAGCCGGAGTAGCTGCCATTGTTGCCCAGCTATTTGCAACGATGTCATATCTCCAAAAGTCAGTTTTAGAGGCTCCTCTTAATGCATATAAATATTGAGCGTTGGGGATTAATGCTACTGTTTGTGAAGTGGTGGCATCTGCAGTTGCTACCGGATCTATCCTATCCAAAGCCTGTGAAGGATCCGATAAATATAATTGCTTGGTAACTGTCTGCCCTAAAGCTGAAATGCCACAATAGAAAATACAGCAAACAATTAAAAGCAACACTTTATGTATTGCTCTATTTAGCAAAATTAAATTATCTGGATATGGATTCATGCTGTTTTGGTTTTCATCTTTTTAATTAATTAACCTCCTTTTCAGAGTTAACTAATGAGGGAATTGATTTTTTTTTTGAGCGTGTAATCAGTTTTTCTTCAATAAAAAGGAGAATATTTTTTATTACTCCTTTTGAAACAGGCGTATTTTGGCTATTACAGAAATAAAGCTGTTGGTTGAATTTGAAAGGAACTCAACATTGGAATGCAAATATGTTTTTTGAAAGTTATTCATATATTGGATTTTTGGAATTTTAAAATATCTAGTTCTTCAAATTAGTTTTATAACGGCTTATTTTGTTATATTATTGTAACGCTGTTCCTTATTAGGATGAAGATGTACGTAACAGTTGTTGAATTTTTAATATAAGGGGACCTTTACTTAAATGTGCAATTGAATTTAAAGTATGAGGTTATTAAATTGCAACGGGTTTATTAACCAGTAAAGGTTTAAAAAAAATGCAGCCTGACATAAAAGTCAAGCTGCATTTTTAAATTAAATCTATTGCTTAGTGTCGGCTACTATTCTACAATTATTTTTTGATTATCTATTAAAACACCATTTACTACAACCTCTGTTACATAGATACCTTTTGCAATACCGTTGATTGTTGTTAACTCTACTGCGTTATTGCCTTTGCTAATAATACTGTTAACTGTTGCAGCTGTCTGCCCTGTAATGCTTTTTACTTTGATAACAGCATTACCATTTTGTGCTGCTGTAAAACGGATGGTAGTGTTTGATTTAATTGCAACTGAATTATTTGCTGCTAAGTTTGCCACCATTGTGTTGCTGTAAGTTACATTACCATTAGCAGCAATTTGCTTTACACGGTAGTAAGCGATTGCCCTTCCGGCCAATGCTGAAGCATTATCATTTATCCTGTAATTTTTTACATTGCTGCTATTTGAAAAAGAAATTTGAAAAGTTGCGATTGTAGTAAAGTTATTGCTGTAAAATGAACGCTCAATTTCGTAGCGACTGTTGTTTGTTTCATTTTTTGCTACCCAGTTTAATACTACTGTATTTTCAATTGTGCCGGTGGTAATTGACGTAGTTGCTACAATCGTTGTATTTGTAATTTCAAGATTATTTGCAGTGGCAGTTGCAACCAGGGCGATGATGCTGATGAATAGGGTAGTGATAGTTTTCATTTTCGTTGGGTTTAATTGTTTGGTATTAACAAATCCCAATTTGTGCCAAAAACTAACGTGCTTAAATTCAATTAGTTAGGAATTTTTAAATTGTTTTGTTTTCCATTATATGGAACTGGAATTAGTGAAATGGAAAATGATGGAGTGGATGCTTGTGACATTGAGCAAGTGAATAGAAAGTGTCGCAGTCAACATCGGTATCTTTAAAGAATATTTAATTTACCGCTTTTCATTTTTATATAAATGCCATGAAAAAAAATATTTTTTTCTTCCTGTTGATTTTAAATATAACAACGTTACGTGCCCAGGTGCCGGTTTATTTAAACAGCCAATTCAATAACGAAACAAGGGTGCAGGATTTAATAAAAAAACTACACACAGAAGAAAAAATTTCCTTGCTGGGGTTTAGAAGTAAGGAAGTTTCCCGGTTGGGCATACCAGCTTATAATTGGTGGAATGAAGCCTTACATGGTGTGGCAAGAGCAGGCAAGGCAACCGTGTTTCCCCAGGCTATTGGTATGGCTGCCACTTTCAATGATGCCTTGTTATATGAAGCCGCAACAATTATTTCTACAGAGGCAAGGGCAAAGTATAATTTAGCAGTAAAGCAAGACAGGCGTTTGCAATACATGGGGCTTACTTTCTGGTCGCCCAATATCAATATTTTCAGGGATCCAAGGTGGGGCAGGGGGCAGGAAACTTATGGCGAAGATCCTTTTCTTACCGCAAGTATGGGTACTGCATTTGTAAAAGGTTTGCAGGGTACTGATAAAAAATACCTGAAAACTTCTGCCTGTGCAAAACACTTTGCGGTGCATAGCGGGCCGGAAGCAGGAAGGCATACTTTCAATGCTGTGGTGGATGAAAAAGATTTGAGAGAAACGTACCTGTATGCTTTTAAAAAATTGGTAGATGCTGGTGTTGAATCGGTGATGTGTGCCTATAACAGGGTTAATAATGAACCTTGCTGTACGGGCAATACGTTGCTACAAGATGTACTGAGAAAAGAGTGGAAATTCAAAGGCCATGTTGTAACCGATTGCTGGGCGCTGGAAGATATTTGGTCAAAACATAAAGTTTTGCCCAATAGTGTGGAAGTAGCAGCGGCGGCTATTAAAGCAGGGGTTAATCTTGATTGCAGTAATATGTTGCAGGATGATGTAATAAAAGCCATCCGGCAAAACCTGCTTACCGAAAAAGAGGTGGACAGCGCTTTGGCAGGTATTTTACGAACTCAATTTAAACTGGGATTTTATGATGATGCCATCAAAAATCCGTATGCAAAATATGGTAATGATAGTGTAAGTAACCAATACCATATTGATGTTGCAAGAAGAATGGCACAGCAAAGTATGGTGTTGCTTAAAAATGATAAACAGCTTCTGCCACTGAATAAAAAGAAGTATGGTGCCATAATGGTAGTTGGCCCCAATGCTGCTTCATTGGATGCGTTGCTGGGCAATTATCATGGTGTAAGTGGCCATGCGGTAAACTTTGTGGAAGGCATTACCAATGCTGTGGATGCAGGAACAAGGGTTGAATATGATATGGGTTGTGATTATACCGACACTACACATTTTGGCGGAATATGGGCAGCAGGAAATGCAGATGTAACGGTGGCTGTTGTAGGACTTTCACCTGTGTATGAAGGAGAAGAAGGCGATGCTTTTTTAGCAGCTGGTGGAGGGGATAAAAAAAATATAAGCTTGCCCGCCAGTCACATTGCTTTTTTAAAAGCCTTGCGTAAAGACAATAAGAAACCCATCATTGTTGTAATAACGGCAGGCAGTTTAATAGATGTGTCTGCAATTGAAGCTTATGCAGATGCTATCATTTATGCCTGGTATCCGGGGGAGCAGGGAGGCAATGCACTGGCTGATATTTTATTCGGAAAAGCTTCACCTTCCGGTAGATTGCCCTTAACATTTTACCAATCTTTCAATGATTTGCCAGCCTACGAAAACTATGCACTCAAGGGAAGAACCTATCGTTATTTTGATGGTAAAGTGCAATATCCTTTTGGATTTGGGTTAAGCTATACAACCTTTGACTATAGCTGGCAACAGCAACCTGCTGCTACTTATCATTTGCAGGATACCATTCATTTTACATTGAATGTAGCCAATACCGGAAAGTTTGATGCAGATGAATTGGTGCAGGTATACATTAATTATCCGGGCTTAGAAAGAATGCCGTTAAAAGAATTGAAGTCATTTAAAAAGGTAGCAATCGGTAAAGGAAAAGTAAAAGCAATTAGCCTGTCCGTACCTGTTACTGAATTACAAAAATGGGATAAAGCAACCAATACCTGGAAATTATATGCTGGCAATTATGCTGTAAGTATTGGTAAAAATGCCAATGAAGTATTGTTGAAGAAGGAGTTTTCAATTCAAAATGATAAATGACAATCCGCAATTCGGTGCTAAGAGGTGTAGCCTCGGTTAATATTGTAAACAACGGGTTTCAACCCGTTGATGAAGTAACAGACAATCCAATAAGAACCGTAGGTTCGGCCCATATAAAAATGCGGTAACAATTACATAAAAACGTGTAGTTGTATTTAGGGACAAAACAATACGAGCCGAGCCTACGGCTCTCAGATAGCTGGTTTATTAAATAACAACGGATTAAAATTCGTTGTTACAAAACAGAAACGAGCCTACGGCTCTACAGTTTTCTTTTAATGAATTTGCTCCTAATTGCGGATAGTCACAATAAAATAATCAGGCATTAAAAACCCTTTCTTCTTTTTCAAATTCTCTTTTTATGCCCTCCAGTATTACCGGTTTTGAAATGCTGATGCTGTTTTTATAAATTGTTTGCAGAGAAGCATAATGAATTACACTCACAATGGCAGAACCACTGATTTCATATTTTGCTGCAATGGCCATAAGGTCAACATCGTCTGCCAGCGTAGCTTTGGGCGGTAAGGCGGCTTGCCAAATAGCGTACCGCTCTGTTTGGTTTGGCATGGGAAAATGAATAATACTATTGAACCTGCGGATGA
>JAYTTM010000006.1:0-2951 GCA_043745055.1 Chitinophagaceae bacterium
GCCCCGCAAAGCCTTCTTTCTTTCTTAGCATAGTACAATAATAATATAATCCATCATAACAACCAATTATTCCATTAGGCAACAGGTAGTAAGCCAGTATTTTTGTATTCGATTATTTACAAACTTGCTATTATGATAAACGTTGCTGCATGGCACGAAAAAATATTGATTCCTACTTATGGTATCGGTAATCCGGAAAAAAATCCCATTTTTTTAGAGAAAAGAGTTTATCAGGGAAGTAGCGGAGTAGTATATCCTCACCCGGTAATTGAAAAAATTTCTGATGAAAAATCTAACAAAGAATATGATGCTATTTTTTTAGAAAATGAGTATGTTAAAATAATGATTTTGCCTGAGCTGGGCGGAAGGGTGCATAGAGCTTATGATAAAATTCGCAAGAGAGATTTTATTTATTATAACCAGGTAATTAAACCAGCATTGGTAGGTTTAACCGGCCCATGGATTAGTGGCGGCATTGAATTTAACTGGCCACAACACCATCGGCCTTCTACTTATCAACCCATTGATTTTACCATTGAAGAAAATGAAGACGGCAGCAAAACAGTTTGGGTAAATGAAGTAGAAAAAATGTTCAGAACCAAGGGTATGGCTGGCTTTACGCTATATCCCGATAAAGCATATCTTGAAATAAAAGTACGTTTATATAATAAAACTCCTTTCCCTCAAACCTTTCTCTGGTGGGCCAATCCCGCTGTTAAGGTGAATGATTTTTATCAATCCGTTTTTCCCCCGGATGTACATGCAGTGTACGACCATGGTAAAAGAGATGTGAGTGATTTTCCCATTGCAACAGGTACATACTATAAAGTAAATTATGCACCCGGCACAGATATTTCCAGGTATAAAAATATCCCGGTACCTACTTCTTACATGGCGGTACAATCCAGTTATAATTTTATTGGTTGCTACGAACATGATACGCAGGCTGGTATGTTGCATGTTGCCAATCATCATGTAGCCACCGGCAAAAAACAATGGACATGGGGCAACGGTGATTTTGGTAAAGCCTGGGACAGAAATCTTACGGATGAAGATGGGCCTTATATTGAATTGATGTGTGGTGTTTTTACTGACAACCAGCCAGACTTTGCCTGGATACAGCCCAACGAAGAAAAAAGTTTTGAGCAATATTTTATGCCTTATGCTGAAATTGGGATGGTTAAAAATGCCAGCAAAGAAGCAGCACTTAATCTGGATTTTAATGGCAATGAAATACTATTGAAAGTTTATGCTACTGCAGTATATCCAAATGCAGTTATACAGCTTTTAAAAAATGATGTGTTGCTAAATGAATTTACTACTGATTTATCTCCCCATAAAAGTTACCAGCAATCGGTGCAGTTAAATAGTCCATTTTTACCGGAAGAAATAAAAGTAATTGTAAGCGATAACAAACAAAACTTATTAGTAAGCTATCAGCCCGAAATAAAAATTGAAAAGGAAATACCACAGCCTGCAAAAGCTGCAAAACATCCTTCTGAAATTGAAACAAATGAATTATTGTTTTTAAACGGCTTGCATTTAGAGCAATACCGTCATGCAACTTTTTCTCCGGCTTCGTATTATGAAGAGGCATTAAAAAGAGATGCAACAGATATTCGCTGCAACAATGCAATGGGCTTACTATTTTTAAGAAACGGGCAGTTTGAAAAGGCAGCACCTTATTTTAGAAAAGCGGTTAACAGCATAACCGAACGAAACACAAATCCTAATGAAGGCATTGTTTTATATAATCTTGGGTTGTGTTTAAAAATGGACAATCAAAATGACGAAGCCTATACTTTTTTTTATAAATCCACCTGGAATGATGAATGCCAGCACAATGCTTTTTTCCAACTGGCAAGGCTTGCAGCAATCAAAGGAGATTATAATGATGCACTTTATTTAATTGATAAATCAATTATTAAAAATAGTCATAGTCATAATGCAAGGCATTTAAAAACAGCACTTTTAAGAAAAACAGGAAACACAGCAGCAGCAAAATTTTTGATCAATAACTCACTTGTAATTGACCCGTTTAATTATGGCTGTTTATTTGAACAGTATTTAATTGCAGCGGCAGATAATATGCAATTTGACGCAGATAAATTATTAGCTGATTTTACAAAGTTGATAAGAAACAGTTTTAATAATTACCTGGAATATGCACTGGATTATGTTCAGGCAGGTATGTTTGAAGAAGCAACTGACTTATTAAAATTATATGAGAAAAACCAGGTAGAGGCTACTCCTTTGCCATACTATTACTTAGGCTGGTTAAATATCAAGCTGAACAATCAACCCATAGCGGATGCTTATCTTAAGAAGGCAGCAATGGCATCACCAGATTATTGTTTCCCTCATAAGATAGAAGATATGATGGTACTGGAATCTGCAATAAATAGCAATACCGGTGATGCCAAAGCATATCATTACCTGGGCAACTATTGGTATGCAAGAAGACAATATAAAGAGGCAATAAAGTGTTGGGAAAAATCAATGCAGTTAGATGATACATTTCCAACTACACTTAGGAACCTTTCGCTTGCGTACTACAATAAATTAAATAACCCGGAAGCAAGTTTACAACTATTAAAAAAAGCTTTTGAACTGGATACTTCTGATGCAAGAGTATTGATGGAACTAGACCAGTCTTATAAAATTCAAAACTATCCGTCTGCTCAAAGACTGGAGTTACTTGAAAATAATTTATCGCTGGTAGCCAAAAGGGATGACATTTATTTAGAAAGAATTTTTATTTACAACCAGTTAGGCAATTATGAAAAAGCAAAAGAACTAATTGCAGCAAGGCAATTTCATCCCTGGGAAGGTGGTGAAGGAAAAGTGGTGAATCAGTTTTTGATTTGCCATATTGAACTGGCGAAGAAAGCACTAAATGAAGGAAGAAATGAGTATGCTTTGGAATTGTTAACAGCAATAAATATTTATCC
>JAYTTM010000007.1:0-2949 GCA_043745055.1 Chitinophagaceae bacterium
CCAACTTATAATCTGTTAGGTTCTGGTCAGGATTATAGCTTAAATAATGTACTGGTTTCTGGCGTTGCTACTACAGGGCTTGGAAATAAAAAAATATCATGGGAAAGTACGATATCAACCAACATAGGGCTAGACTTCTCGGTTTTAAATCACAGCCTGACCTTTACTGCTGATTATTATATTAAAGATAACAGTCAAATTCTTTTGCAACTTCCAATCGTTGCAACTGGCGGGGTAGGTATTTACCCAACAGGTGTCCCTGGTCCGGCACAAAATGTTGGCAGAATTAGAAATTCTGGATTAGAACTAACTGCTACTTACACAAAAAACTTGGGCGAATTTAGTTTTTCTGTTTCAGGAAACGGTACATGGAACAAAAATGAAATACTCAATTTAGGTGGTTCAGATTATTTATTACCTCCAAACATTATAAATCAGTTAGGCAATTATGTTAGCCGCTTTGCTATTGGTCATTCTATTGGTGAGTTTTATGGCTTTCAAACAGATGGTATATTTCAAAATACAAAAGAAGTAGCGGCTGCTAATGCAAAAGCTATAGCTGCAGGGAAACTTTATTTTCAGGAGAAATTTACATCGCCCGGTGATTTCAAATTTAAAGATGTAAATAATGATGGCTACATTGATAATAACGACCGTACTTTTATTGGTAATCCCAACCCTGCATTTTCTTATGGCCTAACACTCAATGGAGCCTACAAAGGATTTGATGTTACAGCATTCTTTCAAGGGGTAACTAATGTGGATGTTTTCAATGCAGTTGCATTTCGTACAGAGGCAAGTTACTTTCAACCATTCAACCGCACCAAACGTGCTTTTGAACAAAGGTGGAAAGGTGAGGGAACTAGTAATACCTATCCACGTATTATTTATGATGACCCAAATAATAATACCCGTATCTCTTCCCGCTATATTGAAAATGGAGGTTATATGCGTATGAGAAATATTCAATTAGGATACACCCTTCCTAAATCACTCGTTGTTAAAATGAAAATAGAAAATTTACGCTTCTATATTGCTGGTCAAAATTTACTGACATTCACAAAATATCATGGATTAGATCCTGAAATGGGTGTTGGCCAAAATGAAGGAAACAGCGATACCAACTACGACTTAGGTATTGACCGAGGAATGTACCCACAACCTAAAACGGTGATGATTGGATTGAACTTAACGTTTTAAAATATTTATAAAAAATTAAAAATAAATAGTTATGGATTTCAAAAACTTAAAATTGGGCATCAAAATACTTTTGTTATTTCTGATGCTCGGTTGCAACAAGTCTTATCTTGATAAAGCACCCATTACTGACTATAATCCTAATGGATATTATTCAACAACCGCTGCAGCCAAACAGGGGCTGTATGGTGTGTACGATATGTTACAAAAAGATGGCACTTATAATCGTTACTTATGGTCGGTAGTTCATGGACGCTCCGATGATGGCAACGAAGGTGCTGGCGATTCCTATTCGGACCTGGCGAGTTTTAAAGATGATGCATCTACACCTGCACACAATGAAGCATGGATTATGCATTTTCAAGGTATTACCAGGGCTAATTCATTAATAAGTGGGTTAGAGGCAAGTACTACTGTTCCCGATGCGGATAAGGTTAGAATTATTGCTGAAACAAAATTTCTACGTGCTTTGTATTACTCTAATCTGGTGAATATTTTTGGAGGTGTGCCAATAATCACAAAACCACTTTCACCAGTAGAAGCAAACATTCCAAGAAATTCTATTGAAGAAGTTTATAAACAAATTGAAACTGACCTGCTCGCTGCTATCGATGCTTTACCCCTTTCGAAAGACGTACCCGCTGCTGAAAAAGGCAGGGCTTCAAAGGGTTCTGCACAAACATTGCTTGCCCGTGCTTACCTTTTTCAAGGAAATTATACAGAGGCTGCAAAATTGTCGTTGGATGTTATTAGTTCAAATCAATACATCCTTACACCTGGTGCAATGGGATTTAGAACTAATTTTTTAGTAAGTGGCGAAAATGGCCCTGAGTCAATATTCGAAGTACAGTACTCTGAAGCAAATGCTTCAAAGGGATGGGCTCAGGAAGAAGGGAATGAAGGAGCCAATTGGTTGCGCCCTGGTTTTATAGGTGGATGGAGCGGTCAAATGTTTAATAAATCTTTTCGTGAAACCGCAGCTACACGCCCAGCAGCATTACAAGGGATTGATGTGAACGACCCAAGAAGGAAATATACCTTAACAGTGCCAGGCACAAACCTTCCAGTAGATGGAGATCCGGCTTACATGGTACCTGCAAGCGCAGCACCACAAACATCAGCAAAACACTGGTCCACTACAGGGTATCAAAATGGATACAATGATGCTATTAATTGGATAGTATTAAGGTATGCGGAAGTATTGTTAATGAGGGCTGAAGCGCTTATTGAAGGCAATGTGAACTTAGCTGAAGCTACCAGTAGAATAAATGAAGTTCGTTCCCGTGTAGGATTAGCGGCAATACCTACAGGTAAAACCCAAACAGAATTGAGGGACATTGTTCGTTATGAAAGGCGCATTGAACTTGCTCAGGAATTAACCCGTTTTTGGGATTTGAGACGGTGGAATTTGTTGACCGAAGCTATGAAAATTGCTGACAAAATTCTTTACGAACCTAAGTTTAAATATGCACCCATTCCACAGATACAAATAGATTTGAGCCAGAAAACTTTGGTGCAGAACGAGGGCTACAAGTAAATTTTGCATCTTAATGTTCATAATTTTAAATAGGGCAGGTGAGTGGTTGTAGCATGGCAATTTTGCATTCACTAATTGGCAGTTTGTTTTGGTAAAAAAGAGTTGGAGTAGTGAATGTATTTTCACTATTCCAATCTTTTTTTAGTTGAATGAACACCTTTAAAAAAATTCGACTTTTTTTAGGACGACTGTAATATATTATTTCATAAAGTTTT
>JAYTTM010000008.1:0-10921 GCA_043745055.1 Chitinophagaceae bacterium
AAACAAATGTATACTTTAAGCAGGGCCTAACGGAAGAACAATCGACTATTTGTAAAAGAACCAAAAGGAAAATGGAAATATTGCTTCCTTCTTTCCTGATTTTTTTATTAAAATAGCTGCCAATACATTTTACATTGTAGAAACAAAAGGGCGTGAAGATTTAGACGATGTTAGAAAAATTAAACGGCTTGCCATCTGATGCAAAGACATCAACACAGCACAAAAGCAATACACTTATACACCTGTTTATGTGAAGCAGGAAAAATGGGATGAAGTAAAAAGAGATTTGAAATCATTTAACGATGTTTGCAAAATATTTGAAGTGAAATGACTGAGCAGGAATTACATGATTACCTTTTAAAGAATTTCCCCCAGGAAAATGAAAAATGTGAATGGAAAGAATATAAATTCTTAAAACATTCCATCTCCAGCAGGGAAGGTGATGATGTAATTTCTTATATTTCATCCATCGCCAACATGAAAGGTGGACATCTTGCTATTGGGATTGAAGATAAAACACAACATATTGTGGGTATTAGTGATTTTCAAACATACAATACTCAAAACCTAAAACTTAAAATTTTAAAAGACTGCCCTAATTTAAGTTCCGAAGGGTTTGAAATTCAGGAACATAAAACTACTGACACTTACAAAACTGTATGGATATTTCATATACCTAAACATCAATATAGGTTACCCGTTTACGCTCATAAAAAATTATGGCAAAGAATTAATGATAGCTTAGTAGAAATTACCCAGGCCCGGTTAGATGCCATAATTTCTGAAGTGAGACCAAATGAAGATTGGTCTGCTGTTATTATTCCCGATGCTTCAATTGATGACTTAGACGAAGATGCTATCAAAAAAGCAAAGCTTGAATTTATAAAGCGAAATCCAAAGTACACCGAAGAAGAACCAAACTGGGATAATGTAAAATTCTTAGATAAGGCAAAGCTAACTATCAAGGGTAAAGTTACTCGTACTGCATTGATACTTTTAGGCAAAGACGAATCCGAACACTTTTTAGGCTCCTTTGTAAAAATCCGTTGGAATTTAAAAACAATAGATAATCAGGATAAAGACTTTGAGATTTTTTCTATTCCCTTCATTCTTACCATTGATGAAGTGTATAAAAAAATCAGAAATCTAAAATATAGATACCTGCGGGAGGGAACTTTATTTCCTGATGAAGTTTTACGTTATGATCCCTTAGTATCAGGGAGCCTTTAAATAATGCCATTGCCCACCAGGATTATACAAAAGGTGCAAGAATTAATGTGGTAGAATTTGAAGATGATCATTTAGTATTTTCTAACTATGGTTCTTTTTTACCAAAATCAATAGAAGATGTTGTATTAAAAGATACACCCGAAGAAGTTTATCGAAATCCCTTTTTGGTAGAAGCGATGAAAAACCTGGATATGATAGAAACACAGGGCGGTGGTATTAGAAAAATATTCAACTTTCAGCGTCAGCGTTTTTTTCCTATGCCCGATTATGATTTAACCGGTGGCAAATTTAAAGTAACTATAACCGGTAAATTATTGAATGAAGATTTTGCCCGTATTCTTATTAAAAATCCAAGTCTTACTTTAGAAGATATTTTGATACTGGATAAAGTGCAAAAACAAAAACCAGTATCCGAAGGCGAATTTAAGTACTTGAAAAAATTAAAACTTATTGAGGGGCGCAAGAATAATATTTATTTATCGGCAAAAGTAATTGAACCAATAAATAATGAAGAACTAAAAGCTGAATATATAGCCAATAAAAGTTTTGACGATAGCCATTTTAAAGATATGATTATAGAATATTTAAAAAAGTTTGGTAAAACAAAACGAAGTGCGATTGATAACCTGGTTATTCCAAAACTTTCAGCAATACTGAGCAAAATTCAAAAAAAGAAAAAAGTGGATAACTTCCTTTTGTCGCTTAGAACCAGTGGAAAAATTAAAACAGCAGGCTATGGAGTTTGGGAGTTTGTTTAGTTGTGTTTAGTTGTGTTTAGTTGTGTTTTTTAGTTATGTTATAATGTAACATATTGAAAACGAATAAATTACAGTGTATGCTCTATTAAGTTTAAAAAAATGATAACAGCCTCCCTAAATTACAAACCAATAACCGCTCAGGAAAAAGAGCAAATAATTTCACTAATAAAGAGTGGCCAAAAACTGCCTAAAGAGTTCATCTACAAACTGTTTGCAGATGAAGAAGATGTATTTCTTTTTTGGAATGGCAGAAAAGAAGATACGACCAATATTGCCCTGCCCTTTCACAGCATTGAGCATATTGATGAACCAAGGAAAGAAGCCAAAAAACAAGGCGATGCTTTCTCTATGTTTGAAACCGATTTTAGGGGCAGGTAACTCAAAGGCTGGACAAACAAACTTATTTGGGGCGACAACAAACTTATTCTTTCCTCATTGACAAATGGACCAATGAGAGAAGAAATAGAAAAAGAAGGCGGCTTAAAACTTATTTACATTGACCCCTCCTTTTGCCGTAGGTGCCGACTTT
Organism: Chitinophagaceae bacterium; assembly: GCA_043745055.1. Classification (GTDB taxonomy): domain Bacteria; phylum Bacteroidota; class Bacteroidia; order Chitinophagales; family Chitinophagaceae; genus Ferruginibacter. Next base: position 2,518 of record JAYTTM010000008.1, read on the forward strand.
GGATTTAATATTGAAATTTGTGGAGAAACAGCGAAAAAAAACAATCCATCATAGAAGAAATTGCTTATCGTGACACTTAGGGCAAAGGAATATCATCATATCTAACTATGATGTATGAAAGATTAAAACTAATGCACAATTTATTGGCGGAGGATGGAAGTATATATGTGCATTGTGATGGCAGAGTGAACAGTTATTTAAGATTGATTTTAGAAGATGTGTTTGGAATAGAGAAATACAGGTCGTGGATTACTTGGAAGTCTTCTCCTGGTCATAGTGACCAAAATTTTTTATGGTAAGATGCAAGACACTATTCACTTCGCAACTAAATCTGATAATTGGATTTGGAATCAACAGTATCAGCCTTATGATGAATCTTATCTTGAACAACATAATAAAAAGAAAGATAGTAAAGTGAGAAAATTCGAAGATGATAATCTTACTGCTTTTGGATTGAAAGGTGGAGGATATATTTATGAATGGAAAGGTGTCACTAAACTATGGCGTTGTCCTATTGAAACAATGCGAAAACATGAAGAAAATGAAAGACTTTATTACACTAAAAATGGGGTAGTTAGGTACATAAGATATTTGGATGAAATGCCAGGTTCTCCAATTGATTTATGGACGGATTCGGCCCATCAGGCGCCGGACTCTGTCCGGTGTCTACCCGTTACTAATGCCTTGATTTAAATTAAACCTGTTACAAAAAATATTACGTTATTGAGTATTGAAATTATAAGACTGGAAGAATTAAAAAACCTTCTTCTTTCTCAACTTGCAACCATAAAGTGAAATCCCCCAATAAAATTATTGTACGCTTTTACATCGTTACCGGGTAATAGCATGGAAAATAAATGTCAAGTTTTCTGCACCAAAAACTTGACATTTTTAAAGAAAGGCTGTACATTTACCGTATGAAAGTAGCCGAGCAAATACGATCTACAATAGAAAAGATACCCGAAAGCCAGCCTTTTGGCTATGCTGATTTGGGTATTGAGCCCGGCGATTTTTTTACTGCAGCCAAGGCATTGGAGCGTATGCAAAAGAAAGGAACAATTAAAAAAGTATCAAAAGGCATCTTTTATAAACCCGAAATGACAGTTTTTGGTTCATTAGGGCCAGACTATAACGCCTTACTGAATAATTTTTTATACAGAGATAAGAAACGGGTTGGCTATATTACCGGTGGTGAGTTGTACAATCGACTAAACCTTACGTCTCAAAATTATTTTAGAACAAAAATAGCCACAAATAGAAGCCGAAAAAAAATAGAAAAAGGCTGGTTAAAAACAAGCACCGTAAAATCTTATGTAGATATCACAGAAGAAAATTATCAATTGTTAGGTATTTTAGATGCCATTAAAGATATAAGGAACATAGCGGATACATCTACCACAAAAGCCATTAAAATATTGGCTGCCAAAATGGAGAAGTTTGATAAAACTGCTATTGAAAGTTTAATTGAATATGCATTGCAATACCCGCCACGAGTTAGGGCATTATTAGGTGCCATCGTTGAAGACAGATTTGGAAATAAATTTAATTTAGAAACTTTGCAAACCAGTTTGAATCCATCTACAACATACAAATTGAAAGTAAAGAAATCAGATTTATCAACTATCAAAAACTGGAATTTAATATGATTCTTCACCAGGATAAACCAGCATATATAAAAGCCGTAAAATTTACAGCCGAAACAATGGGCATAGAAGCAATTTATGTAGAGAAAGACTATTGGGTAACGTATGCTTTGCACACTATTTTCAATAATGAAATCGGCAAAGAAACGATATTCAAAGGCGGCACAGCATTGTCAAAATGCTACACTATGATAGAACGGTTTTCGGAAGATATTGATTTGGTAGTATTGAGACGGGACGGTGAAACCGATAGCAAATTAAAAGCAAAACTGAAAGCAATTAGCAAAACGATTGAATCCACATTGCCTGAGGTAGATATCCCAGAGATTACCCGTAAAATGGGGATGAACCGAAAAACAGCACATACTTACTCTAAATCATTTGAAGGTAATTACGGACAAATAAGAGATGTAATTGTTTTGGAATCTACCTGGCTTGGTTACTACGAACCCTATACAACCAAAAGCATCGTTTCGTTTGTTGGCAATATGATGCTGAATAATGGGCAATCAGCTATGGCAAAGGAAAACGGACTTCTTCCCTTCAACTTGCTGGTATTAGAACCTGTAAGAACCATTTGCGAAAAGATAATGAGTTTGGTTCGTTTTTCTTATACCGAAAATCCGATAGATGATTTGAAAAAGAAAATCAGGCACACGTACGATTTGCACCAACTTTTGCAACAAAAAGAATTTATTGATTTTCTTAATTCTACTGCCTTTGATAAAATGTTATTAAAAGTAGCAAATGATGATGTAGTAAGTTTTAGAAACAATAATCAATGGTTAAATTACCATCCAGGCGAAGCTATTGTGTTTAAAGAATTGGATAATGTCTGGAAAGAGATGAAAACAATTTACAACAGCGATTTTAAAAATTTGGTGTACGGTGCTCTACCGGCTGAAGGAGATGTTTATGCTACATTGAACAGCATAAAAAATAGGTTGGCTGCAATTAAATGGATCATTCAAATAGAAAATATCCGTTGAAGTTTACCGAAGAAAAATTAATGATGGCTTTTGCAGAATGGCGAGGGAACGAAATTTCCTGCTTTCCCAATATCAATCCGAAGGGTAACGGTGACAGAAACTAAATCAAATACCCCGTCAGTCACAGCAATCTATCCTCAGTCTACTCCTTTCTAAACAAATTTTAAAGAACTAAACAATCCTAATTCAACCCTCAACAAAAACTTTTCTCTTTAGTTGTTTCCCATCCGCAAATACCGTAATTATTTTCCTCCCCCACCCCTTTTCCCAAATGATAAAAATCAAGTAGTTGCATGACCAATGTTTTAATAATTTGAAAAAACATGGCATAACTCTGCACAATACAAAAATTATATTTATGGCAAAAATTACAAAGGCCGAAAAGTACATTTACTTTTTCGGTGGCGGCAAAGCCGATGGCAATGAATCAATGAAAAACCTGTTGGGTGGTAAAGGTGCTAACCTTGCGGAAATGGCTGGTCATCCTAAATTGCTATTACCCGTTCCACCAGGATTTACCGTAACTACGGAGGTTTGTAACTATTACTACAACAACAAAAAAACTTACCCAAAAATATTACAGGCACAGGCAGAAGTTGCATTGGCAAAAATGGAAAAACTCACCGGCAAAAAATTTGGTGATCAAAAAAATCCGTTGCTGGTTTCTATCCGTTCGGGTGCAAGGCGCAGTATGCCGGGCATGATGGAAACGGTGTTGAATGTGGGGTTGAATGAAGATACCATCAAAGGCATTATTGCACAAAGCGGTGATGAACGTTTTGCCTATGATGCATACCGCCGCCTTATTATGATGTATGCAGATGTGGTGATGGAAAAAGGTGCTGGCATAGAGGTTAAAAATGGCGTTGGCATCCGCAAACAACTGGATAAAAAACTGGAAGCCATCAAGCACAAACAAGGTTACAAAAGTGATACAGACCTTACGGTTACAGAACTGAAAGACCTGGTGAAAGATTATAAAAAAACGGTGAAGAAAGTGTTGGGTAAAGATTTTCCTGATGATCCATGGGAGCAACTATGGGGCGGTATTGGTGCTGTATTCAGCAGTTGGAATGGCAAAAGAGCCTGTGAATATCGCCGCATAGAAAAGATACCGGATGAATGGGGAACTGCGGTAAACGTACAGGCGATGGTATTTGGCAATATGGGCAACGACAGCTGCACCGGTGTAGCATTTACCAGGAACCCGGGCAGTGGTGAAAATAAATTTTATGGAGAATATTTAGTGAATGCACAAGGCGAAGATGTGGTGGCTGGCATCCGCACACCGGCTCCGGTAAATGAGTATTCCATGAACGACCAAAGCAAACAATTTACCTCGCTGGAAAAATTAATGCCAGGCTTATACAAAGAATTATTCAGCTACCAGAAAAGACTGGAGCAGCATTATAAAGACATGCAGGATATTGAGTTTACCATTGAAAAAGGTAAACTGTATATGTTGCAATGCCGGGTTGGCAAACGCAATGGTGTTGCCGCTGTTCGTATGGCAACAGAAATGTTTAAAGAAAAAATGATTGATGCCAAAACGGCCATCATGAGGGTTGGTCCTAATCAGTTGGTAGAATTATTACTCCCCATGCTTGATCCTAAAGTTGAACTGGTTACCAAGCCAATTGCCAAAGGTTTACCTGCAGGTCCGGGTGGTGCAAGAGGCCGTGTTGTATTCTCTTCTGATGATGCGGTGGAATGGGCACTTAGGGGCGAACAGGTAATATTGGTAAGAGAAGAAACATCTCCCGAAGATGTGGATGGAATGCACAAGGCACAAGCTATTCTTACAACCAAAGGAGGCATGACGTCTCATGCTGCATTGGTAGCAAGAGGCTGGGGTAAATGTTGCATTGTTGGTTGCGGCGATATTGAAATCCACAGCGACACTAAAACTTTTCATGCACAAAATGGGGTGATTATTAAAGAAGGTGACTGGCTGAGTTTGAATGGCACAAAAGGTTTGGTGTATGAAGGCAGTATGGCTTTAACGGATATAGATCTGGATAAAAATCAATCGTACAAAGATCTGATGAAAATGGTTGATAAGGTGAAAATACTGGGCGTAAGAACCAATGCAGATACACCCAAAGATGCTGCACAGGCATTAAAGTTTGGTGCCGAAGGAATTGGATTGTTCCGCACAGAACATATGTTTTATGGAGAAGGTAGTGAAAGACCTTTGTTCCTGTTGCGCAAAATGATTATGAGTAAAACCGAAAAGGAAAGACGCAGTGCATTAGGAGAACTTTTTACGTTTGTTAAAAAAGATTACAAGAGCACCATGTCCATTATGAATGGCCGCCCGGTAACCTTCCGTTTGCTCGATCCGCCGTTGCATGAATTTGTTCCGCATGATGTTGAAAAACTGCAGCAGCTTAGCAAAGAATTGGGCATTAGCATGAGCCTGTTAAAAAGAAGGGTATTGGCGTTGCATGAAAACAATCCCATGCTCGGTCACCGTGGTGTACGGTTGGGCATAAGCTATCCTGAAATAACAGAAATGCAGGTACGTGCCATATTGGAAGCAACAGGTGAATTAATTAAAGCGGGCATAAAAGCATACCCCGAAATTATGATACCGGTAACCTGTACTGTAGATGAATTGACACACCAGAAAAATATAGTAGACAGGGTGTACAAAGAGGCTTGTGCAAAAACAAAACTCAAAAAAATACCCTATCTGTATGGTACGATGATTGAAATACCAAGGGCAGCTTTACTGGCTGCAGAAATGGCTACCGTTGCTGATTTCTTCAGCTTTGGTACCAATGACCTTACACAGATGAGCTTTGGTTTTAGCAGGGATGATATCGGTGGATTTTTGCCAAAATATCTTGATCAAAAGATACTGAAAGATGATCCTTTTCAAACCATTGACCAGGAAGGTGTAGGGGAGCTGATTAAATTTGGTACAGAAAGAGGCCGTCATACAAAACCCCATTTAAAAGTGGGTATCTGCGGCGAACATGGCGGCGATGCGGAGAGTGTAAAATTCTGTCACAGAATAGGATTGAATTACGTGAGTTGTTCTCCATACCGTGTGCCAATTGCACGGTTGGCAGCAGCACAGGCAGCGTTAGAAAACAGCAAATAGCCAGCAACAAAAATACAACTGCCCGTAAAGTAAAATTTACAGGCAGTTTGCTTTTTAGAAAATGAGAGCAGATATCTTTAAGCCCTACAGGCGCAGGAGTCCATCCATAAGTGTTCGGAACCTTTAATTTTATTTTAACCCCTAAACGGATTTTATTAAGTTAAGTTTTCGTTGCCCTGCCCTTTAGGACTGGGATTATGAAAAACAAAAATAAACCGGGCTTTAGCCCAAAACAAGCATATTAACGTTTAAATTTAGCGTTCAAAAATATTTAATTCATGAAAATTTCTCTGGTAATATTCACGCTGCTTTTCAGCATAAGAGCCTTTGCTCAAACCCTTCCAAACTTTGATGCCATCAAACTGGAAAAAGCCCTTGATTATAAACTGGCGGAGCCCTATGCATTGCAGACAGCTAATTATCTCTTGTCAACTCCTTTTAAAAAAGAAGATAAATACGTAATGAATTCACTTAAGTTTATGGGCAAATGGATGAACGGAACCCCTGACTACTCTTTTTCAGTTGCTGATATGGAAGACAAGATTGGAAGGGACAATGATCTGCTTGGTTTGTATATGATTTCAAAAGCTAAGTATATACTGGAAAATAAAGCCAATGCCAAAGATCCGAAACTAGTGAAATTGAATGCGGTGATTTTGTTACTGAATTATTGCAGCAAAAAGGAAAATTCAATCAAGATGACAAAACAATTGAAGAAACTGGCAGAAGCAAAAGAGAAGGGTGAATTAGAAAAGGCCTTATAACCCTGTTTCCACTAAAGGCGTAGGGCTCCGGCGCCAGGTTACAGACGCCTGTTTAATGGGCGGATGCCGAAGTGAAAATGCTTCATCGCTTGCTGCTGTGTGCTGTCTAAATAAAAAAAATTGGAGAAAGATCCAAGTTGGTATGCGGCGCAAGTGAGATCATTAATCTTTTTTACTAAAAAGCGTAAATGACAAAATCATATTTACAACGATTTACCACATTGCTTCTTAGCCCGGACTATCATTGTTAGTTTTTTTAATCAATGTTATTTATGTGGTTTGTTATCAAACTTCCTTAAATTTATTCACGATAATTTTCCGCCATTTCTCATTTCAACTTTTTTAAAAAATTGCCAGTATGCAAAAGAAAAAACAACCATCTTCCCGTAGAAATTTTCTTAAACAAATAACAGGCACTTCGCTTGCGCTTGGTGTTGGATCATTGTCTTCTTTTGCCAGCGGTGAAGTAGTTGAAGAACGTATAATTCGCTATCAAAAAAGTGTAGCTGTAAATGATCAAATAAATATTGCAGTAATAGGCATGGGTATTATGGGTAATAACAATACAAAAACAGCATTAAAAGTGCCGGGTGTGCAATTGGTGGCTGTTTGCGACTTGTATGCCGGCCGGCTTGACAGGGCAAAAGAAGTGTATGGAAAAGATCTTTTTGTAACCAATGATTACCGTAAAATTTTAGACCGGAAAGATATTGATGCCGTAATTATTTCTACCGGCGATCACTGGCATGCACGTATTACCAAAGAAGCTTTACAAAAAGGAAAGCATGTGTATTGCGAAAAGCCGATGGTACATTTAATAAAAGAAGGACATGGTGTTATTGATGCTCAAAAGGCGAGTAACAAAATTATGCAGGTTGGCAGTCAGCGGGTGAGCAGTCTTATTTATGCCAAAGCAAACGAGCTATATAAATCAGGTGAAATTGGCAAACTAAATATGGTAAATGCAATCTACGACAGGCAGGATGCACTGGGTGCCTGGCAATATACCATGCCTGCAGATGCATCGCCTGAAACTGTTGACTGGGACAGGTATATTGCAGGTATGGCAAAAATACAGTATGATGCAAAAAAGTTTTTCTGGTGGCGTAACTACCGGGCTTTGGGTACAGGCGTGGCGGGTGATTTGTTTGTTCACCTCCTTTCTGGCACGCATGTTATTACTGGTTCCAAAGGGCCGGAATCTATATATGCTTCCGGGCAATTGAGTTACTGGAAAGATGGCCGTGATGTGCCCGATGTAATGACGGGGATCATGCAGTATCCTGAAACCCCGGAGCATTCACCTTTTCAATTAACACTACAGGTAAATTTTGTAAGTGGCACCGGCGGCTCCGAACTGATACGGTTTACCGGTGATGAAGGAACGATGGATATTGGCGACAATGGCTTAACGGTGCGTCACAATAAAATGGCAAAAGCGCCTGGAATTGGCGGGTGGGATGCGCTTACAACTTACCCCAAAGCTATGCAGGATACATTGTTGCAAAACTATAACAACCGATACACGCCGGAAGAAAGAAAGAGGGAGAAAAAACCGGATATAATCTATAAAGAGCCGGCTGATTTTGATGAACATCTCCAGCATTTCACAGGTTTTTTTGATAGTGTACGATCTGGAAAGCCGGTGGTGGAAGATGCCACATTTGGCTTTAGGGCTGCAGCGCCCTGCCTGGCATGCAACGAAAGTTATTTTAAGAAAAAAATAATTTATTGGGATGCGGACAAAATGAAAGTGAAAGAAAGCTAAACTTTTTAATGCCTGACATTACAAATAAATTTTTAGGGTTAGGCATTTACTTCGCAAACGAATATTGCTACGGCCTCTAATAAAAAGTGCTAGAAAATTTCAACATAATCCGTTAAGAAATCAAGGCTGTT
>JAYTTM010000009.1:0-2942 GCA_043745055.1 Chitinophagaceae bacterium
GCAGGCAATTTCTTCATCAACTACAGAATTGGTAATAAATATCTGCTCTTTTGCTGCCAGAAAAGTTTCCATTAATTGCTGGTTGCGGCAAACAATCCAGCCAATACGTATGCCCGGTAAGCCATAGGATTTTGACATAGATGAAACACTGATTACCCTTTCAGAAAGTGTAGCAGCCATCGGCAGTGGCTTCACAAAACTCATATTCCTGTAGGTTTCATCCATCAGCAAATAGGTTTCTTTTTTTTCAATGATGGCAATTATTTTATGCAGCGTGTCTTCATCAATTACTACGCCCGTAGGATTGTGCGGATAAGTTAAACTAACCAGTTTGGTTTGGGGTGTAATCATCTTTTCCAACCCATCCAGGTCTATCTGGTAGCCATTGTTAAATTCCATTTGCAGGTAACTAATGTTGGCTCCAATTGCACGGGGCGTTTCAATATTGGTAGCATAGTTTGATTTTGCAATCACTGCATGGTCACCTTTATCCAGCATGGAAGTAGCAATAATAAAAAGTGCAGCAGCAGCGCCGGGTGTTACCAGTACCTCATCAGCATTTAAATTAATTTCATCAGCAATCAACGCCCTTAAAGCCGGTTTGCCTTTATGATCTCCATAATAAAGCAAAAGGTCTTCCAGTGAAATACCTACATCGCTTAACCGCTGATCTGTAAAGGAACTCTCGGAAAGATTACAATCAATATTTTCGTACCCAAAGCCTTCGGGTGCTTCAATTTCTATAGGCATTCGTTTATAAATCATGAGCTTATTTTTTATGCTATAAATGTATAGTTTATCCTTGTTTTAAATTACTTATTTTTTGCTTCAATAGCCTTATTTTTAACGCTGAGATTTAATTACAACTGAAACTGCTCATAAGCTTTCCAAAAAAAATATACATGAAAAAAATAATTGTATTTGTATTAGTTCTACTGGTTTTAAAAACTGAATCACAGGTGCTTTCAATGCGTGAACAGGTAAAAGTGATGGATGAATTGCTGGCAGACAGGCTCAATAATTTATTGCCATCGCTGATGGAGAAAAATAATATTGATATGTGGATTTTAATCAGCAGGGAATACAATGAAGACCCGGTTTTAAAAACAATGTTGCCAGCTACCTGGTTGAATGCAAGAAGAAGGACTATGCTGGTTTTTTACAACAACCCCCAACAAAAAATCTTTAAAAAGTTAGCTATAGCACGTTACAGTGTTGGCGACCAGATAGAAGCGGCCTGGGACATGAAGGCTTTTCCCGACCAGTGGGATGCATTGAATGATGTAATTAAAAAATACAATCCTGAAAAAATTGCCCTGAATACTTCTGAAAATTTTGCTCACGCAGATGGTATGGATTATACAGAATACAAACAGTTTACCGGGAAGTTGCCTGACCGCTATTTAAACAAAATCGTTTCAGCAGAACCACTTGCCATTAACTGGCTGGAAACAAGAACCGACAGAGAAATGCAGCTTTATCCGCAATTGATCAACATCACTCATAACATCATTAGGGAAGGTTTTAGCGACAAAATAATTACACCCGGCATTACTACTACAGATGACCTTGTTTGGTGGTTTAGACAAAAAGTAAATGATATGGGATTAATCACCTGGTTTCATCCCTCTGTAGAAATACAGCGAATGGATAATGAAGCATTTGACCACCTGAAAGCCTTTACCAATAAGGATTCCGGACAGGTAATTGAACCCGGCGATTTAGTACATGTTGATTTTGGCATTACTTATTTAAGATTGAATACCGACATACAGGAACATGTGTATGTTTTAAAACCCGGTGAAACTTCTGCACCGGAGTTTTTAGTAAATGCATTTACTAAAGCTAACCGCCTGCAGGACATATTAACCAGTGCGTTTAAAGAAAATAAAACGGGCAATCAAATTTTAGCCGATGCGTTGGCGCAGGCTGTAAAAGAAAATATTGAAGCCAGCATTTACACCCATCCCCTAGGTTATCATGGCCACGCCGCAGGACCCACCATTGGTTTATGGGATCAACAAAAAGGCGTTCCGGGCAGTGGTGATTTCCCAATGCATTACAACACTTGTTACTCCATTGAACTGTATGCTGCAACAGAAATTCCGCAATGGAAAAAAAAAGTCAGGATCATGCTGGAAGAGGATGGATTTTTTAATGAAAAAGGTTTCCGCTATATCAATGGCAGGCAAAAGCAATTGTATATTTTACAGCAAAGCAATCCTGTAATGAGTGATTGATGCACATTAAGCAGCATATATTTTTATAGGTTTTTATATTTTAAATTGCAAGCTATCAACAAAAGATATCAACAGTTTCCCCGTTATTTTTCTTTACAAAAGATCTATAAACAGTATCAATTCTTTACTCTACTTATAAAACAAATGCCTTACAATTTATGCAACCAATCAACTTAAAAAAAAGTATCGATTCAGCTACAATCGTTTTTCTTTTTTTTATTGGATTCAGTAATACAGGAATTTGCCAGAAAGATAATACAGTTGCTGTTTCCCGCAATACGCTCTATGCAGACTTTGCATCCAAAGACGTTTATTATTCAATCAATTTCGATCATATTTTTCATAGAGGAAATAAACTCAGCTACAGTTACCGGGCCGGAGTTTCTGTCCTTAAAAATGCCTATTCTTTTCCCATCGGTATTCAGTGCTTTACCGGCGTCAATAATTCTCATGCTGAATTCAGTCTTACATTAATTCCATATGTTGATCATTCAGCAAAATCCAGGAACAGGTATGACAATACTGATAAATTTCTTTATGTTGAACCGGGTGTAGGATACCGGTACCAGGCACCCGAAGGCGGTGTTTTCTTTAAAGCAATTTTTACCCCTATTATCCTTTTAGATCCACCATCCATTGATTTTTGGAACATGGATGCCAAACTATTTGCAGGTGGAAATATAGCTATCGGTTATACCTTTC
>JAYTTM010000010.1:0-10887 GCA_043745055.1 Chitinophagaceae bacterium
GCTACAAAAATCGGTTGCGGATTTTCAACCGTACTTTTTAATTCCGGGTGAAACTGAACGCCAATAAAGAAAGGATGGTTTGTTAATTCAATTATTTCAACTAATCCAATGCCAGGGTTTTTACCACTTGCAATCATTCCCGCTTCCTCAAATTGCTGCAGGTATTTGTTATTAAACTCCCAACGGTGACGATGTCGTTCGTTGATATTTGGTTTGCCATAAATTTCGTATGCAAGCGTACCAGGCTTTATTTCGCAGGGATAACTGCCCAACCGCATGGTGCCACCTTTTGCTGTTACTTTCTTTTGCTCTTCCATCAAATCTATCACCGGGTTGCTGGTAGTAATATCCATTTCAGTTGAGTGTGCATTTTTAAGGCCCAATACATTTCTTGCAAATTCAATAGCTGCCATTTGCATCCCCAAACAAATACCAAAAAATGGTAACTGGTTTTCTCTTGCAAACTTTACTGCTATTATTTTGCCCTCCACACCACGTAAACCAAATCCCGGCGCCACCAGCAATCCATCCAGCTGGCCTAATTTTTCATTTACATTATCTTCTGTAATAAACTCACTGTGCACATTTACAATCTGCACCTTACATTCATTAATAGCTGCAGCATGTACAAATGATTCCAGGATGGATTTATACGCATCCTGCAATTCAATGTATTTGCCAATAAGCCCGATACTTATTTTTGAAGTAGGGTTCTTTAATTTATCCAAAAATCCTTTCCATTTGTTAAGTTGCGGAGCAGAGTAGCCATTAATGTGTAATTTCTTCAGTACAATTACATCAAGACCTTCCTGCAGCATTTTTAATGGTACTTCGTAAATGGAAGTGGCATCTATTGCTTCTATCACTGCTTCTGTTTTTACATTACAAAACAACGCAATCTTTTTTCTCAACTCCATGTTTAACGAATGCTCCGTTCTGCATACAATAATATCAGGATGCAGTCCGTTTTCGCTCATCAGTTTTACGCTATGCTGGGTTGGTTTTGTTTTAAGTTCTTTCGCAGCTTTCAGATAAGGTATCAGGGTTAAATGCACTACCAGGCAGTCTTCCTCTTCCATTTCCCATTGCAGCTGGCGCACTGCTTCTACAAATGGAAGGCTTTCAATATCGCCAATGGTACCGCCAATTTCTGTAATCACAATATCGTATGCGCCGCTTTGGCCAAGCAACAGCATCCGCCTTTTTATTTCGTCTGTTATGTGCGGCACAACCTGCACCGTTTTGCCAAGATATGCACCTTCTCTTTCTTTGTTAATAACAGTTTGATAAATACGTCCTGTTGTTACATTATTTGCCTGAGACGTATGAATATTGAGAAAACGTTCGTAATGCCCAAGGTCAAGATCTGTTTCAGCACCATCTTCGGTAACATAGCATTCCCCGTGTTCATAAGGATTGAGAGTACCCGGATCAACGTTGATGTAGGGGTCAAATTTTTGAATGGTTACTTTAAGTCCTCTTGATTGCAACAATTTGGCAAGTGATGCGGCAATTATACCCTTTCCCAGGGAAGAGGTAACACCACCTGTTACGAATATATATTTTGTCATAGCCTGTTTTTAATCAAGATGAATGGTATGTTTATAGTAAAAACAATAAAAATCATGTATTTGAAAAAGATGTATCAAAAACAACTATTTTCAAAATCCATTTAGAATAACAAAAATTCAATGATTATTTTCCTAACTAAAATGACCTGCACAATAAAAGGGAACTCCCCGAGGTCGTGCAAACTTACAGCTAATATTTGGGAGCATAAAAATTTACAAAATAAATTGCGTTATTTTTTTAAACAACTATTGCTAATGTTGATACTTTTTAAAGAAGACGGATTTTAAAAGGTGGGTTTAAAAAATTAGAAAAAATGAAATTTGGGTTTTAAATTAAGAATAAAGATTACAGCAATACTTTTGTTTTACCAGCAGTTACTACGTAATTTCGAAGCCTATACAGGGTAAAATCAGCCAATTCAATAACAAAATAATTAATATGGAAATCCTAAAAAGCAGGTTTAAAATTAAGGCAGATGAAGTAGGTAATGAAATAAAGGAATTGTTGAAAGAGCATGGTAATAAAAAAATAGGAGAAGTTACGCTGAGCCAGGTTTATCAGGGTATGAGGGGTATTACTGGCCTTGTTTCAGAAACTTCTCTATTGGATGCTCAGGAGGGAATTAAGTTTCGTGGCTATACGATACCTGAATTAAAAGAGAAGTTACCCAAAGCCCCGGGTGGTTCTGAGCCATTACCCGAAGGGCTTTTTTACCTGATGCTGATGGGTAATTTACCTGAAGAAGCTGATGTTGCTCACGTTACCTCTGTTTTACAAAGAAGGAGTCATGTACCCAATCATGTATTTGCTACCATTGAATCATTGCCTATCAATACCCACCCAATGACGCAATTTGTGGTAGCTATAATGGCGCTGCAAACAGAAAGTAGCTTTGCTTCAAGGTATTCCAACGGTATGAGCAAAAAGGATTATTGGGATGCTACTTTTGACGATGCAATGGATTTGATTGCCCGTTTACCAAGGGTAGCTGCATATATTTACAGGCGTAAATATAAATTCGGACAACATATACAACCTAATGGATTATTAGATTGGAGTGGCAATTTTGCGCATATGATGGGATACGATAGTGAGGAATTTAAAGAATTGATGCGTTTGTACATGACAATACATGCGGATCATGAAGGTGGCAATGTATCTGCTCATACTACCCATTTGGTGGGTTCTGCCCTCAGTGATCCTTATTTATCTTTTGCAGCTGGTATGAATGGACTTGCAGGCCCACTCCATGGTCTGGCAAACCAGGAAGTAATTAAATGGATTTATGAAATGCGGGAAGAGCTGGGGGTAGAGGAACCTTCCAAAACACAGATAGAAGAATATGTAAAGAAAACATTGAGTGAAGGAAAAGTAGTGCCTGGTTATGGACATGCCGTTTTGCGAAAAACAGATCCCCGCTTTACAGCGCAAATGGAATTTGGTAAAAAGCATTTACCAGACGATCCGTTGATAAAAACTGTGTGGAATATTTATGAAACGGTACCTCCTATTTTACAATCCATGGGAAAAATTAAAAACCCATGGCCAAATATTGATGCCCACAGCGGTGCGCTGCTGGTGCATTATGGCATGGTTGAATATGAATTTTATACGGTGTTGTTTGGTGTTTCCAGAGCTTTAGGTGTTTTGGCAAGTCTTTGCTGGGATAGGGTGCTCAACTTCCCGCTAGAAAGACCAAAATCTGTAACCACTGAACTTGTTAAGCTGTGGCTGGAAGGTAAAGATGAAATATGGGGAGATTAATTAATAAGAAAATAAAATATCAAAAACCCCGGAATTATTTTCGGGGTTTTTATTTACTTTGCCCATCTAAAAAAAATAAAGTGTATAAAAAAATCTTACTTCCGGTGATTGCTTTTTTGCTTACAGCCGCAGTATTTGCCCAATCCGTAAAAACAACCAGGGCACCGATGCTTAAATCAAATCCTAACCTGAAAGTTTTTAACCTGGCTATTGCAAGCGGTGATGCCAATACTGCTATTACTGCCTTGAACTATTTTATTTCTGAACAAGGAAGTAATACTGCTTATGCAGATACACTGGCCATGCTTTATATGCAGCAAGGGGCTTTTTCTCAATCTTATTATTGGGTTAACAAACGCCTGGAAACAACTCCTGCTAATAATACCTTGCTTGAATTGAAAGGTATCAGCCTGGATAAATTGCAGCAGCCCAAAGAAGCCATAGATATTTTTGAGCAATTATTTAAAAAAACCCAAAGCCCCTATCATGCCTATAAATTAATGGAATTGCAATATGGAATAAAAAGGCTTTCAGAATGCCTTGCAACAGCGATGGCAGCAGAAAAACTTGCCTTTAAGCCCGAATATTTAATGACGTATAATATAGGACAGCAAACAGGCAGAACCTATTTGCAGGCGGGTGTTTTTAATATACATGCCCTTGCTTTGTACGATCTGGATAAAAAGGCAGAAGCGAAGGTTTATTTTGAAAAAGCATTAGCATTGGATTCTACATTTGCATTGGCGAAACAAAATTTAGAAGCGATGAGTGCAGCAGAAAATACTGGTAGTAAAAATGGTGTAAAAGGAAATGGTATGCCCCATGCTGCTCCGGCCATCAAACAATAGTAAAATTGATTTTGATTAAAAATCGATTGCTACTATATTTGCACTCCATTTTAAAAGGGGAATTAGCTCATCTGGTAGAGCGCTAGCATGGCATGTTAGAGGTGACCGGTTCGATCCCGGTATTCTCCACTATTGCGGGAAAATTGAAATCAAACTCAGTTTTCCCGTTTTTATTTTCCACCAAAACCTGCTCCGGATTTGTAAAGTAGTGGAATGCCGAATTTATTTTATAGAGTTCTACAATCCCTAATTTGCTTTTCTACATAAATATCTTCCGGTAATACCTAAAATTGTTTTTATTTCTTTAACTTTTTGAGTTATCGATTTTGTCAGCATGTATAAAATCTGTCTTTCTGTAAGCCCAGCCAAAAATAATGGGGAACACCCACAGCGAAAAAATCATGGCGCAGAGAATACCGCCAATCACCACACGGGCTAGCGGCCGGGAGCTTTCGGAGCCTATCCCATGCGATAAGGCCGCAGGCAGCAATCCTATAGCAGCCATCATTGCGGTCATCATCACCGGACGTATTCTTGAATTCACCCCCAGCTTGATGGCATTGTAGAGCGAGCCTTGCTGCCCTTTAATGATATCGAGATTCTGTTTAAAAACGGTTATGAGCAGTACCCCATCTTGTATGCAAATTCCGAAGAGTGCAATAAAACCAATACCTGCTGAAATGCTAAAATTAGTGCCGGTAACGTGAAGCGCCACAATACCACCCACAATAGCAAACGGAACATTTAAAAACACCAGCGCCGCATCTTTAAAATTTCCAAACATGGTAAAGAGTAGCAAGAAAATTAGCAAGAGGCTAACAGGCACCACCTGTATCAATCGGCGCTCTGCCCGCTGCTGGTTTTCGAAATCGCCCTGCCATTCCATGCGGTAGCCACGTTTTAGTTGCACGGCCTTGTTCACTTTTTCCTGCGCCTCTGCAATGGTGCTGCCCATATCTCTGTCTCTGATGGAAAATTTCAATGTTGAGTACCGTTCATTATCATCCCTAAAAATGAGGCAGGGACCGGTTTTTTGTGTGATGCTGGCAATTTCCTTAATGGGTACTTTACTGCCACTTTGTGTGGGCACCAGCAAATTGCCAATATCTTCCGGATTTTTTCTAAATGCCTCCTGCATACGAATGCGGATGTCGAAAATTTTAATGCCTTCATACAGTTGTGAAGCCGCAGTTCCGCCAATTGCCATCGCTACTACTGCGTTGGCATCTGCCGTGGAAACGCCATACAAGGCAAGCTTTTGCTGATCAAGGCTTACATCAAGTTCTGGCTGGCCTATGTTGTAAATAATGCCCAGGTCTGCAACGCCTTTTACCTGCTTTAATATGCCGTACACTTCATTTACCTTTTGCTCCATATAGTTGAGTGAGTCGCCATACACTTTTACACAGATAGACCCCTTTACGCCGCTAACCGCTTCTTCTACATTATCCATTATTGGCTGGCTGAAATTGAGATTGACGCCCGGAATTACGGAGAGCTTTTCATTCATTTTATCGATCAATTCATCCTTACTGATATTGGGCTTCCAGTCTGCCTCGGGATAGAGCATTACGCTAAACTCATTGTTATAAAAACCAGCCACATCAGTTCCGTCATCCGGTCGCCCGGTTTGGCTAACGGCATACTTAACCTGCGGAAACTGAATAATTATTTTTCGGGCCTGCATGGCAATTTCTTTCGACTTCTCCAACGATATACTGTAGGGTGTTTGCACCCTCAGCCAAATAGAGCCTTCATTTAGTTCCGGTAAAAATTCACTACCCAAAAATTTAAAAGAAAAAATACCAATGATCATCACAACAATTGAAAGCGGCACTATCAGCCATTTTCTTTTGTATGCACCTACAAATCCTTTCAACATAAACCCGGTAAGATGATGCACAAACGGGTTATGTTTTTCTTTTACATTTTTATTTAGCAGCAAACTAATCAGCACAGGAACCAGGGTAAGTGTGGTGATGAGGGCACCGAGCAATGCAAAACCCAATGTGTAAGCCAGTGGCGAAAACATTTTTCCTTCTACTTTTTCAAAAGCAAATACCGGCAGCAGCCCGGTGATGATAATTAGCTTGGCAAAGAAAACCGCTTTACCTAGCTGGGTACCATGTTTTCTGATAAGACCGAGTTTAGCCAGCCGGTTAAATTTGGGCATACCTACCGCTATTGCTTTATGGTCAAGAATTACGAACATGCCTTCCACCATCACCACTGCTCCGTCTATGATGATACCAAAATCTACCGCACCCAGCGACAGCAGGTTGGCCGACATTCCCATGAGGTGCAAACAAATAAAAGCAAATAGCAATGCCATTGGAATGATGATGGATACAATGAGCGTAGTTCGCCAGTTGAACATAAACAGCGACACCAGCAGGGTAACCAGCAGGATACCTTCTATCAGATTATGCATTACTGTATGGGTGGCAAATTCTATCAGTTCACTTCGGTCGTAGTAAGGAACAATTTTGGTATCCTGTGGGAGAATAAAATTATTGAGCTTATCAACTTTCGCCTTCAGCGCCTCCAGTACCTCCGTTGGGTTAGCACCCTTTCGCATTACAATAATTGCTTCTACCGCATCTTCTTCATCAGTTATCATCCTGTTGCCGGTTGAGTCAGTCACGCCGTCAGCCCGGGCCACCCAGCCCAGCCTCGGCAGGTTACTGATGGAAACCTCTGCCACATCTTTTACCAGTACTGGCACTCCATTAGTGTTGGTGATAACAATGTTTTTTATTTCATTGATATCGTTCAGCAAACCGATGCCTCTCACTACAAAAGCCTGGTTATTTTGAATGATCATATCGCCACCAATATTGATATTGGTTTTTTGCACCGCCGTAAAAACATCTAGTGGAGTAATGTTTAGGGTAGTGAGTTTCATCGGATCTACCTGTATTTCAAACGTTTTGGTTTTGCCCCCAAAGGCAGTAATATCTCCAATGCCCGGTACCGATCGCAATTGCCGGTCTACCACCCAATCCTGCATGGTTTTTAGTTCCCGTACATCCCGTATTTTACTTCGCAATGTGTACCGGAAAATTTCTCCTGTGGGCCCTGTTGGAGGCTGCACAGAGGGTAGTATCAAGCTTGGTAATGTGGCATTGCCCAACAAGTTCATTACTTGCTGCCGGGCTTCCGGATCTTTTACGCCATCGTTAAAAATTAGCTTTACATAACTAAGGCCAAAGATACTGGTTGATCTGAGACTGGTTTTATTTTGAACGGGTGCCAGTGCAAGTTCAATAGGAATGGTAATGAACTTTTCTACCTCTTCGGCGCTGCGGCCAGGCCATTGCGTTATAACACTGATCTCTGTATTGGTTACATCCGGAAACGCCTCTATCGGCATGCTTTTAAACGTAATAACACCGGCAATAACCAGCAAAACAGAACAAAAAATAATAAAGAGTCTGTTCTTTAATGAAAACCCTATGATGCTTTTCAAAAACTTATTCATCTATTGTATATTTTCTGTAGATGCTGATAAAAAATATCTTGACCCTATCACCTGACAGTTTGAAAAAACTTTTTTTAAATAATTACCGGTTAAAATAACATTGGGTTCAAGCCATTATCTGAAGATTTTAAACCTCCCGGAAGTGACCTTCCTTGTCACTAAAATCAATCCTTACCCAACCAATCAATATGCTATTTAAACCAAGCTGTTTTCTAGTTATTCAGTGCCGTGTAAATTTGTAATGCCTGGCTGCCTACCAGCACGTCTCCCGCCTGAATGCCCGATTTAATAAATGCGTTGGTACCATCCACACTGATAATTTCGACTGGTCTGATCTGCACATCGGTTTTACTTTTAAATATCAAAACATAATATTGGCTGTGATCAAACACCAACGCCGATGCAGGGATACTAATGGCATCTTTATTTTCACTGTTTTTAACAGTAGTTGTAGCAAACATTTGCGGCTTCAGCAGATAATCGGGATTGCTAATTACCACCCTCATTTTCATTACACGGCTGGCGGGATCCAACACATTCATCAGTTTATCAATCCTGCCTTTAAAAATTTTATCTGGGTAAGAAATGGTGGTTACTTCTACCTCGTCGCCCACATGCACTTTGCTGATATTTGCTTCATATACATTTGCCTGCACCCACACTTCCTTTAAATCTGAAATGGTAAAAAGGCTGTTACCATTATCTGTTCTTATCGACATGCCGTTGGTAACATTTTTCTGTACTACAAAACCACTGATGGGGCTTTTGATAATATATTCGCCCTGCCGGTTGTTGCCATTGATTCTGAGAATGCGCTCAGCTGCCACTTTGGAAGCTGCTGCCTGTGCAAAAGCAGCTTCTGCATTTACAACGTCTACCTGGCTGGCCAGCCCGCTTTTAAATAAATCTTTCTGCTGCTGCAGCAACCGGGCAATAAGGAGTACATTGCTTTCCGCATTCACTAGTGTTGCATTGTACGTAGCTACTTCAGCGCTTTTTGCAATGCCCAATACCTGGCCTGCCTGCACGTAATCTCCCAGCATTACTTGTATATTCTGAAGGTTTCCGCTGATTAATGGAAAGATATTTGCCACTTTATCCGGATTAAAATCTACCACTCCGTTGAATTTGATGGAATTGGTAAGCGTAGCTATTTTCACCGTATCTGTCTGCAGTGTTTTCATAAGAGAATCGGGTATCACATACTGCTCTCTTTTGCTACCCGTGGTATCCATATTTGATTTGCACGAAAAAAATCCTGCTAATGAAAAAAGCACTAGGATACTGAATATTACATTTTTTATACGGGTCATATAATGATGATTATTTCAAAAAATTATTTATTAAAAATGATTGTGCCGGTAGTATAGTTTAGTTGTTCTAACTGGCTGATGCGGTAATAACGGAGGCTATTTAGCTGCAGTACATTTTGTTTGTAAGCATCATAGAAGTCAATAAATTCAAGCAATGAAATATTTCTCCGCTCATAGTTCTTTGTTACTTCATTGATGAGTGTAGTGAAATCACCTTCAAAGGCCGGATCAAAACTGTTCAATAATTTTTCGGCACGTACTGCACCAATATAAATGTTGGCTACCTGGCTTTCAATGGCATCCTGTGTGGCGCTCTGCTGTAGTTTGCTGCTTTCTGTTTGTGCAATGGCTTGCTTAATGTTGCCCTGGTTACGGTTAAAAATGGGAATATTGATACCAAAGCCTACGGCATTAAAACCCTTTACATAACTTCCCAGCCGGTCGTATCCAGCATTGAGCGTAACATCCGGCACTGCCAGGGCTTTCTGCAGCCGGAGGTTACGCTGGTTGAAAGTTATGGTGGACTTTGCCATCTTTAAATCGTACCGGTTTTGATAAGCACTATCAAGCAAGGATTGGTAGGTAATATTGGCAATAAGCGTTTGCGGACGTTCATCCATTGTTGCAAGTGGTACAACGTAGGCGCTTGGTTCTGCCCGGATCAGTAATTTGAATTCGCTGTTTACATCATCAATGTTTCCCTGCAACGCCGCCAACTCCGATTGTAATGCATAGAGTTGAGATTTGATGCGAACCAGTTCCTTCTGTGCGATATTGCCTTTCTTCACTTGTTCTTCAAAGGCAATGCTGGTTTTTTGCAGTGAGGTAATCTCCAGCGAATATACCTGCTGCATCTGCTGAAGGTAATAGATATTGTAAAAATCATTTCTTAATGTGTAAAGCAGGGAACGGAGTATATCGTAAAACTGAAACTCAGTAATCTGTACACCCGTTTTGGCAAGTTCAACAGCCTTACTTCTTTTGCCGGCCGTTTTTATTAGCTGACTCAACTGCAGGGCAATTTCCCGATTGTCATTACTTAAATCAAAAAACTTTTTTGTGTTTGGTTGATAAAAGCCACTGCTAAAACCAAACTCCGGATTGTCGTACAGTTTTGCTGTAATTACATTTGCCTTTGCACTATCTATGCTAAAACGTTGTGCCAGCAACTGCAGATTATTTTTTATAAAAATTGTTTGCGCCTGCGGAAGCGAAATCTGAAGACTATCAAATTTTTTTTGAGCCCTCACATGAAAAGAAAACAAAACGCTAAAAGAAAGAAAAATCGACCTGGAGAACATACATTTTTTTTTAAAGGGCTACTAATATTTTAAAAAACAAAGGCCCCTGTAGCTCACCATAGGGAAGTTTGCTGCCTCACAAACTGCTTTTAAAAAGCTCCTCAGTTTTTATTAAATAGATTTTATTCACTTATTTACAAACCTGGTTAATATTGTTCTATTTATCATTTTGGAAATTAAATTGTATTTATTAGTATGCTTTTAGCACTGTTTAAAAGGCAAATTTAAAATCAATCAAGAGTGTGCCGGTGAACCTTCGGTGAAAAGGCAAATACCTTCGGTGAAAATAATTGTGCATTAACCAAACCTTTTGGTAGTATCGGCTTTTCTAAAAACCTGTTGCCCATAATTTTTTTGCTCCTATTTTGTTGTTTTGATTGGTGGCAAAATCAATTGATAATACACTCAATTTTCTGTAATCAGGTACGTAACTGCTCATCAACAAAGGATAAATAATATGCGTTTTGAGACTGGTTGAATATAGTGCAATAATCTGGCATCAGATCAATTGGGTGCATTTAAAATTGTCGCAGTGTATTAAAGGGTTGTCAACCTTCATAAAAGTGTTCTTAAGTTGAAGCAGGCTTTTGAAAGGTTGACAACCCTTG
>JAYTTM010000011.1:0-2912 GCA_043745055.1 Chitinophagaceae bacterium
CCATCCAAACCAGCATGATATGCCACAGCTTTTATACCGTTTGCCATTAGCATATCTGCCAACTCTTCGGTTGTTTTTCTGTTGAGGGTATAAATGATACCACTTTTGCCTTTGTTCTGCGATACAAACCGTACAATACTTTTTACCGTCTGGTCCTTTTCAATTTTCGGTAAAATTTCGTAATACAGATTGGGCCTGTTAAAGGAAGAAATATATATCTGCGGATTTCGCAAACCAAGGTTGCGTAAAATATCGCTTTGCACTTTTGGAGTGGCTGTTGCTGTAAGCGCTATCATAGGAGCATCAGGGCTTATCAATTCCATCATTTCTCTCAGTCTGCGGTATTCTGGTCTAAAGTCGTGACCCCATTCGGATATACAATGAGCCTCATCTACTGCAAAAAAGGAAATATGCAGGTCTTTAAAGAATTCAATATTTTCAACTTTAGTTAATGTTTCGGGTGCTACATACAGCATTTTTGTTTTGCCGGTAGTTAAGTCATCCTTTACAATTTTCTGTTGCCCCTTATTAAGTGTACTGTTTAAAAAGTGAGCCACATCATCTTTACTGCTGTAACTTCTTACCAGGTCTACCTGGTTTTTCATTAGTGCAATTAGCGGAGATACAATAATAGCGCAGCCTTCGCTGATAATAGCCGGTAACTGGTAGCAAAGGCTTTTACCACCACCCGTTGGCATTATTACAAATGTGTCGTTGCCACTTAATAAATTTTTGATGATGCTTTCCTGCTCGTCTTTAAATTTATCAAATCCAAAATAATCTTGTAATTGGGCGGTTAAATTGAGGTTTTTTTCTTTGCAGATTGCTTTTACTGCTGTTTTTTTATTGGTTGCAGGATTTACCTCTTTGTCTGAGGCAGCCTTCTTTTTTGCTTTTACGGTAGCCATATTTTTCTTTCTCCACTATTTTTTAAAGAAAATTGTTGGTTTGTAGTTGGATTCATTGTTGATATAAAAAACTGATTTTTTGACTGCACAAGGTATAACAGTCACTTTAAAGTATAAAGGGTTTAAGTAACTTTTGTTTAAGGTAAACAATAATTTGGAAAGATGAAATACTTTTATTGTAATAAGGCAGGCTTTGTGTTATGAATGTTTTAAAGTACGTTTGTGGCATAAGTTAAAGGCTTGCTTACCGGTATATAATAGTTTTAATATAGGAAATAAAATAGCCGCAACAATCGTTTATTTAACACAACATACATTTCATTATTAGCAGCATTAAATATCATTTGAGGTATGGATAAAAGTAATTGCGTAGCCATTATGGCTGGTGGCATTGGCAGCAGGTTTTGGCCTATGAGCCGTACTGATTTTCCTAAACAGTTTCTGGATATTTTAAATACGGGGCGCACACTGATACAAGCTACTTACGACAGGTTTGCATTATTTATTCCGAAAGAAAATATTTATGTAGTAACTGCAGAGCAATACAGGGATATTGTAAGCAGCCAGTTGAGTGAATTGCCTCCGGAAAATATTTTGTGTGAACCGTCAAGAAAAAATACCGCTCCCTGTATTGCCTACATATCTTATAAATTAATGCAAAAAAATCCGGAAGCTAATTTAATCTGTGCTCCTGCGGATCATATTATTTTAGACCCGGAGGGATTTAAAGATATCTGCCTGAGAGCGCTCGAATTTACCCTCAATATCAAAGGGCTGGTAACACTTGGTATTAAACCAACCCATGCCAATACAGGGTATGGCTATATTCAATACGATCAGCAACCGGTAAGCAGCAATGTGTTTAAGGTTAAAACATTTACCGAAAAGCCTGATAAAGATTTGGCCAGAACCTTTTTGCTGAGCGGCGATTTTTTATGGAATGCCGGAATATTTGTATGGCAGGTAAAAAATATTATCAATGCATTTGAAAAGTTTTTGCCGGAAATGCATGATGTGTTTGATACAGAAAAAGATGCTTTCAACAGCAGCAGAGAAAAAGAAGCCATTGACCGTATATATTCGCAGTGTACCAATATTTCTATCGACTATGGCGTAATGGAAAAAGCAGATAATGTATTCATCATTCCTTCCTCATTTGGCTGGAGCGACCTCGGCACCTGGGCCAGCGCTTATGAAAATCTTGAAAAGGATTACCTGGAAAATGCTGTAGCAGGAGATAACGTAATGATTATTGATGCTACCAAAAATATGATACATGCTAACAATAAAAAGCTGGTGCTGATACAGGGGCTGGATGATTTTATTGTTGTTGATACCAAAGATGTATTACTGATTTGCAGAAAAGATAAAGAGCAGGAGATAAAAGAATATGTTGCAGAAGTTAAACGCAATAAGGGTGACAGGTTTTTGTAAAATAAACTACTGGAATTAGTCTATCAAAATTTAATAGGTGTTAAGATTACCAAGGTTTTAAGGTAATATCCTGTGTCAATTTTTACCTTCCAGATAAATCCCTGTAATTTCAGCGTTCAGCCAAATGAAGATTATACATAACGCCTTTATGCCCAATACTACAAATGATATTTTATAAGCCTAAAGCTTATTTTTGACTTGTTCATTCGTATTTGCATCAGTAAAATTAAACAGCGTTGAAACCAGTTATCTATAGCAAGTTACCCCATATAGGTACCACTATCTTTACTACCATGAGTGCCTTGGCAACACAGCACAACGCCATTAATCTGGGGCAGGGATTTCCCGATTTTATGATGCCGCAGCAATTAATTAAACTGGTGTCTGAAGCCATGCAAAACGGACATAACCAATATGCCCACATGAATGGCTTGCCCTTGTTACGGGAAAGAATAGCCCAAAAAGCTGAAAGCCTCTACGGCACTAAAATAAATCCGGATACCGATATTACCATTACACCTGGTGGCACTTACGCCATTTACACAGCTTTAACCACAGTGCTGCAACCGG
>JAYTTM010000012.1:0-2911 GCA_043745055.1 Chitinophagaceae bacterium
TGCAGGCATATTCAACCGCAAGGTTTGCCAGTTTTCGCCATCATCAAAAGATACATACACTGCTCTTTCACTACCGGCAAATAACAAACCTTTTCGTATCGGATCTTCTTTAACCACATTGATAGGGTCGTTGGGTAATCCATTCACAATCTCCTTCCAGGTTTTACCAGCATCCGTAGTTTTATAAATATGCGGTTTCATATCATCTAAGCGAATACGATTTACGGCAGCGTAGGCAGTATTTACATCTGTATGACTGGCATCCATCAACGACACTTTACTCCAGCTGGTAATTGCCGGCGGTGTTACATTAGTCCAGTTTTTACCGCCATTTTTTGTTATATGAATTAACCCGTCATCTGTACCTGCCCAAATAATATTACTGTCAATATACGATGGAGCAACGGTGTAAATTACCCCACGTCTTGGCATAGTTTTCATTTCTCCTTTTGTGTAGATGCCAATGCTTGCCGGTACGTCCCAGCTTTCTCTTGATAAATCGGGGCTGATGGTTTGCCAGCTGGTACCTCCATTGTAAGTTTTAAACAAAACATTCCCTGCATAAAACAACGTTTTTTTGTTTACAGGACTAAACATTATAGGTGCTGTTCTTACAAAACGAATCTTACCACTTTTTACAGTTTCCGGCGATATGTTTTGAACCTGCCCGGTACGTTTATCATAGCGTGTAATTTTTCCTCCGTAGATAATATTGTTGTCTAAAGGATCTGCCACCACATAGCCATATTCTTCAGCAGCTACCGGATGCCAGTCTCTGAAATTGATATGCCCGTCATTACCTCTTGATGCAATGCCTACGCTACCACTCTCCTGCTGTCCGCTATACACATTATATGGAAAAGCATTATCTGCACTCACATGATAAAACTGTGCTGTAGGCTGGTTGTACCAGCTGCTGAAAGTTTCGCCCCCGTTTACTGTAATAATGGCCCCCTGGTCGCTGGCAATTAACATGATGTTGGTATTATCCGGATTGATCCAGATGCGGTGGTAATCATCGCCACCCGGTGCGCCCCGAAAGGCGCTCCATGTTTTTCCGCCATCCACACTTTTCCAGGTAACCACAGCGGCTGTGTAAACTATGTCCTCATTTTTTGGATCTGCTTTTACTTCTGCAAAATCGCTGCCCCTGCCCCAATATCTTTCATCTGCATTCATCATTTGCCAGCTTTCACCTGCATCATCACTTCTGTAAATTCCGCCATATTTTCCTGCGTCAACGGTGGCGTACAAACGATTGGAGTTGGATGCTGCAATGCAAAAACCAATTCTTCCCAAACCCTGTGCTGTTGTAGGTAAACCGCTGGTAAGATGCTTCCATGTGGCACCTCCGTCTGTTGATTTATACAAGCCGCTTTCAGTACCATCCCAGGCGCCATTTTCCCAGGGGCCCTGCCGGCCGGCCCACATATCAGCATAAACAATATTGGCGTTATTTGGGTCGATGGCAACTTGCACGGCGCCGGTATTTTCATCAATGTACAAAACCCTTTCCCATCTTTTTCCGCCATCCAAGGTTCTGTACACACCACGTTCTTCATTGGCACCGTAAGGATGACCAAGGGCTGCTACAAACAACCTGTTCTCATTGGTTGGGTCAATCGCCAGGCCGCCAATTTGCTGTGCATCTTTAAGCCCCATATTCATCCACGACTTTCCGCCGTTGGTAGATTTATAGATACCATCGCCCACTGATAAATCGGGCCGCTGCAACCCTTCGCCACTACCCACATAAATAACATCAGGGTTACCAGGTGCAACAGCAACATCACCAATACTGCCGGTTGGCTGGTCATCAAAAATTGGTTTCCATGTTCTGCCAAAGTCGTTTGTTCTCCATACGCCACCATTGTTTACGCCAATGTAAAATACATTTGGCTGAGATGGAACTCCAACAGCGCCCACTGTTCTGCTGCCACGGTGCGGACCAATACAACGCCATTGCATTGAATTGAAATATTTGGCATCAAAAGTTTGTGCAATAGTGATTGAATAAGAAAACAGAAAAATAAAAATTGAAAAGATTTGTTTGATTTTCATGATGCAGTTGTTTGTAACCAAATGTACTGCCTTTTAGAAATCAAACCTTTTTTATGATTAGCTAAGCTATTTACTTTGAATCTTTAAAATCGGACTATTTATATGGTACATGTTTAATAATTTAATCCAGCAGCGAAAAACACTGCCAGTCAACTTAGTTTTGTTTATATTTTGATAAAAATAAATTCCTGTAAAATGTTTTGAAGGCTGTACTGCTTATCGCTAAATTGAGTGCTGAATCTGCAGGAAATTAGAAGATAGGTTTCAAAAAAATATTTACTGTTTTTAAGCTAAGTAGTGTAGCTTCAATAATTCCATTTACTGTTTATGCAAAGAAATATTTTTTACCTCATGGTACCCTTTTTATTGTACGGTACTTTTGTTAAAGCACAGTTTTCCGATAATTTTAGTGATGGAAACTTTACGGCAAACCCAGTTTGGACAGGTAATGCATCCGAGTGGCTGGTGAATGCCTCCAACCAGTTACAAAGCAACAATAACACAGCCAACAGCAATTTTTATTTAAGTACAGCCAGTACGTTGGCCACTTCTGTTCAATGGGAATTGTATGTTAAACTTGCTTTCAATACCAGCTCTACCAATTATGCAGATATCTATTTGACTGCTTCTGCAAGCGACCTTTTAGCTACGAGTACCACCGGTTATTTTGTACGACTTGGTGGTACATTAGATGAAATTTGTTTGTATAAAAAAAATAGCAGTGGTGTAATTACTAAAATTATTGATGGGGCAGATGCTGTTCTCAATACCAGTAATAATGTGTTAAAGATAAAAGTTACAAGAGATGCTACAGATCAATTTACCCTGTTTAGAGATATCACCGGCACGG
>JAYTTM010000013.1:0-10796 GCA_043745055.1 Chitinophagaceae bacterium
TATTTAGCAGAGATTGCAGAAACCAATGCTGAATATAATAGTTGGGTAGAGGAACAGCGAGTATTGGCATCACAATATTATCAGCTAAACGGCGCAAAAAAATTATTACCTGATGTTGTAAAATATATTGGTGAAACAGAAAAAAATGTAATTAAAAATATTAGCAGCGATAATATTGATTTAATTCACAACTGGTCAAAAGTTATTGAACGTTACCAAAAAGATTATTACGAGTTTCATGTAAGAAATAAAATAATTAAGCAGGAGCTAACCTATAAAAGTCTTTCCGGCACAGTTATATCAAAAGTGTATTTGCCCAAATACAAAGACTGGGGCGATATATTAAAATGGCAATTGCAGGAAAATGTACCGGGAGAATTTCCTTATACAGCAGGTGTATTTCCGTTAAAGCGTGAGGGCGAAGATCCTACCAGAATGTTTGCAGGCGAAGGTGGCCCGGAGCGGACCAACAGGCGTTTTCATTATGTAAGTATAGGGCAAGCCGCCAAGCGTTTATCTACTGCATTTGACTCTGTTACTTTATATGGCGAAGACCCTGACCATAGACCAGATATTTATGGTAAAGTGGGTAACAGTGGTGTAAGTATTGCCACTGTTGATGATGCAAAAAAATTATACAGTGGCTTTGATTTATGCAATCCTAAAACTTCGGTGAGTATGACTATTAATGGCCCGGCACCCATGCTGCTGGCCTTTTTTATGAATGCCGCCATTGATCAGGAATGCGAAAAATATATTATTGAAAATAACTTACAGAAGGAAGTTAATAAAATTATTGAAGCAAAATATACAATTGAATTATTACCCAAATATGTTGGGATAGCCTCCCCAAACCACTCCAAAGGAGGGGCTTTAAAAGACCCTAATAATTTAAGCAGTTTTTTAAATACAAAAACGATTGGCCTCCCCGAAGGCAATGATGGTTTAGGATTAAGGCTGCTTGGGTTAAGCGGTGCTGATGTATTACCAGCAGATGTTTATCAGCAAATAAAAGCAATAGCATTATCAACAGTTAGAGGTACAGTACAGGCTGATATTTTAAAAGAGGATCAGGCTCAAAACACTTGTATTTTTTCTACTGAGTTTGCGTTGAAATTAATGGGGGATGTGCAGGAATATTTTATAAAAAATAAGGTTCAGAATTTTTACAGTGTTAGCATTAGTGGTTATCATATAGCTGAGGCTGGCGCAAATCCAATAACACAGCTTGCCTTCACATTAGCCAATGGTTTTACCTACGTTGAATATTATTTAAGCCGTGGTATGCACATAGATGATTTTGCACCGAATCTTTCTTTCTTCTTCAGCAATGGAATGGATCCTGAGTACAGTGTAATTGGACGTGTAGCCAGAAAAATATGGGCCAAAGCAATGAAGCTTAAGTACAAAGGCAATGACCGTAGTCAGAAATTAAAATATCATATTCAAACCAGCGGACGTTCGTTGCATGCACAGGAGATTGACTTTAATGATATACGTACCACACTTCAGGCATTGTATGCTATTTACGATAATTGCAACAGTCTTCATACCAATGCTTATGATGAAGCAATTACTACTCCCACAGAAGAAAGTGTTCGCCGTGCCATGGCAATACAATTAATCATCAACAGAGAATTGGGTACCGCAAAAAATGAAAATCCTAACCAGGGAGCCTTTCTTATTGAAGAATTAACCGACCTGGTAGAAGCCGCCGTGATGAACGAATTCAACCGTATTTCTGAAAGAGGCGGTGTACTAGGCGCCATGGAAAGAATGTACCAGCGCAATAAAATTCAGGAAGAAAGTTTATACTACGAAACACTCAAACACAACGGTGAATATCCCATTGTCGGAGTCAATACTTTTTTAAATAAAAATGGCAGCCCTACTATTTTACCAACAGAAGTAATAAGGAGCACAACAGAAGAAAAAGAGTTTCAGATAAACGCATTAAAAGCCTTCAAGCAAAGGAATGTAGCAGAGTGTGCCATTCGATTAAAAAAATTACAGGCCGTAGCTGTAAGTAATGGAAACTTATTTGAAGAGCTTATGGAAACAGTAAAATACTGTAGTCTGGGGCAAATCACCAATGCATTATATTCAGTTGGCGGACAGTATCGCAGAAACATGTAGAACAATTTGTGACCTGTGATTTGTGAACAGCTATTGAAAATAAAATAATCTCAAATAACTCCCCTTTAGGGGATGGGGGTAAGAACTTTTATTTGTGATTTGTTATTTCACCATTCACCATTCACCATTCACCATTCACCGGTCTTACCACAAATCAATCACGGTATTGGTTTCATATTTTTTATGCGGCTTAATACTCAAACCAATTTGGGTATAATTACCCAACAGTATTTTACAGTGTCCAAGTGATGGCACACCTTCATCAATTAAAAGAGACAGTACAATTTCCAGCGGTTCATTGTTACCGTAATCACAACATTCACCCATATAATGCCGCTTATCTTCACACTTCTTATTGAGCCTGTCATGTCCGGTATATCCTTTTTTACCCGATTCTACTGCATGACAAAAAGCACTTTCATAGCAACGTTTATCAACGTCAAATGCTTTTTTCGGAGCCATTTCATTGAGTGTTTTTATTAAACTCAAGTAATACTTTTTATCCTTTAATAGATACTCTTTGTCGCTTACTGTTGGATATTTTGCAAGCACCGTATTTACAAATAATAAAGGATAAAGACGAACAAGATTAAGGATATAAATTATTTCTTTCTCTTCTGCAGAAAGGTAAGTTATATCCATGGCCGTGTTACATTTATTGTATTCCTCCTTATTCCATTCAGCACTATAGGCTGATAAAGGCGAATCGTTTACAGATTGTCCATGCACCAATAAATTGAGCCCTAAAAAAATAAATAAGCAAATCAATTTCATCAGTAATTATTTTATACAAGATAAACTGATTGTACTTTTTAGAACAGTTGATATTGTATTTCAATTGTTAAAAAACATACAATAAACGACTTTTTTTATTAAGCAATTGTTATCAAACTTATTAGTTTTGAAGTTTGGCCATCATAAATTATTTTTTCTGAAACCCAATACCATAAAGGATTTTACAGTTTTAAATAATTTTTTACTGTAAGTAAAGCACATTAAAGTTGATGATTGATGGTAAAATACCCGGCCTATCTTTGTGTTATCAATTTAGAAATATCCGTAAGCAACAAAAGATTATTACACTAAATAAAAGTGGAATCAAAAAAATAACAAACTGTTATTACCACTTTTAAAATACGCCGCTGAGCGTTTGTACGAAGCCTGCCATTCACGTTTGCACTTTTATCATCATCGCCATGTGAGGTATAAAAAATTAACTGTAAAAAACAGTTGATACAAACAAAGTATTGTATAACCATTAAATAAAAAAAACAATGACAACAATTAAAAAAACAGCTTTAGCACTTTCAGTGATCGTGTTATTTGCAAGCAAAAGTTTTGCTACTTCATCAACAGATACTGCAACAGCAGTAAACTATGTTACCGTAGCAGAAGAACCACTTAATGTAAAGTACCTTGGAGAAGATGGTGATTACTTACTTTTTGAGGTAGCAATTAAATCGGTTAATAGTAAAACTTCCTCTTTTGTACTAACCGACAAAAACGAAGGAGAAATTTATTCTGCTAAATTTAGCAAGGATAAAGTACAGACAATTAAAATTGAAAAAACGGGAAACCAGGAATTAGATTTTACATTGACGGTAGGTAATGAAAGGTTTTCAAAATCTTTCAATGTACAGCCTACGGTGGTATTGACTACAATTGTTTCAAACAAATAATTGTCTCAGCTAGCTTAACTATTAAAAGCTAATGAGCTGATGTCATTAATCTACCCGCTGTTAACGTCCCATCCTGCATACTTATTGATCCCTGAAAAAAGGTTGATCAAAAAAGTCAGGGTGGGATTTTTGATTTAGCGTCTTTCACCAATAAAAAACAATAAAACTTTTATCAGTTTTTCTAAAGTTTATAATGCAAATTGTTACTAATGACTATATCGAAAACAATACCTTCAAAAAAAACAAACCTACACTTTGGTAGCAAGGAAGATTATAAAAAGCATTTTTAAAACAAATACTGAAAAAAAGCGGGTAAATGAAAGTTATCTTCTTAGAATAAAAGGTAACTGTAAATAAAATTGAATAAAGTTAGCAACCCTATTATGGAGGAATACAATCTATAGCTGAGTATTATTTGCAGCTATAGTATAGCTTACAAGCAAACCAATAATAAAGGAGCGTTTAAAATATAGGAGCAGAATTTTGATCTTTTATAATTTGGTGAACTGATAAATTATACTCACTTAAAACTTCCTTCAGCAGCTGGTGATTAATAACGGCATCCTCAGCAAGTATTTGTGCAGCAATTTCTGCCTTATCGTCGTTGGTTAACATACTGATGGAATTATTATCCCTGAAGAAAGCCATGAATTGATCCCTTGTGGTTAAGCATCGTTGTTGCTGGTTCATTTATCTGATTTTTTGTTGGCAAAAAGAATAGATACAGAACGGGCATTTGTTTTAAATATTGCAAACGATGATTGCTTTTGATACAGGCAGGGTTTACTATGATATAAGGTTAAAAATGTACAACTTTTATGCAGCCACTGCAATGTATTTTACCAAACACCTTTTAGCAACCGGCAAAAGCGTTTCTTCTATTGGAAAATACATGGAGGTTTCCATAGCATATACTGCAGGATTGGGCAAATCAGTTTTTACTCTTATAAGCTCTGCTTTTATTTGTTCGTAGGTAGAATAAATACTTTTGTACCAGCAGTCTACATAATCTATTTTAATACCCCGGTATTTTTCATCTTGTTTTTCAAAAATGGTGAGGCGGTACTGGTAAACCTGTGTATCTTTTTGATGGCCATTTACCAAAAAGAAATAACCTTCGCTGTTGTCCAACGGCATCAGGCCGATGGGCATTATGTTGATTTTATCCTCCACAAATTCATATATTTCTGTTCCATCTGCAATGGTGCTTTTCATTTTGCCGCTGGCGTAACAGATGATGTCTTCCAGTTCTTTCATCAGTTCATCATCTTCAATTACCTGCATATAAAAAAGAGAAAGTTTTTCTAACTGAACACCAGTTAACCGCTTGGGGAAATGATTCTGTAAAATTTTTTTATTGTCTCTAAAGGCAATCACGTTGTTGTAATGGAAAATTATATCGGCCAGCTGAGGATACAATTTATTTGCAGTAAAGCCCTTGTTGATTTCCTGCAAATAGGCCAGCAGCGTATATTTCTTTAATTCAAAATCTATGTATCCTTCTGCAAACCATGTTTCAGATAATGTTTTCATATACTAAGTTAAGTGTGCTATGAAATTAAGAAATTCTATTATCATGCAAACGTTAACAAACAGAATTTATTTGAATTTGAATTTATCAGCACAAGGCTCAGTAATAAAAAGTTCAAACATTTTAAGCTGGTTCAACTGATAAAACCGCAATCGGTTGCGGTCTATTTTTATCAAACCGCCTTTAGGGTGGAAAATTATTTCGTTACTTTTATGGTTATTAAATAGTAAATATAATTGCTTGTTGTGCATAACTGATTTATGAATAAAAGTGTGAATAGCAATAAAACAAATATCCATGACAGCAGAACATCAACGACTTGCAGTAAATAATAAAAAACCGATTCCATTAGAATTGTGGGGACCATATCTAAGCGAACGTCAATGGGGTACCGTACGTGAAGATTACGGGCCGTATGGCGATGCATGGGGTTATCTTCCATTCAACCAATCGCACTACAGGGCTTATCGCTGGGGCGAAGATGGCATTGCAGGTATATCAGATTATTTTCAAAACCTGTGCTTTTCTATTGCCCTTTGGAATGGCAAGGATAATATACTTAAAGAACGTCTGTTTGGTGTTGGTAACTACGATGGTAACCATGGTGAGGATGTAAAGGAATTGTATTACTACCAGGATAATATTCCTACCCATTATTACATGGAGTACCTGTACAAGTATCCGCAAAATGAATTTCCTTACCAGGATTTATTAAGCACCAATCAGCAAAGAAGTAAATCAGAACCAGAGTATGAAATACTGGATACTGGTATTTTTGATAAGGATGAATATTTTGATGTAACGGTTACTTATGCCAAGCAAAATCCACAGGATATTTTTATTAAAATTACCATCACTAATAAAAGTTCAAAAAATGCACCCATAACAGTATTACCAACACTTTGGTTTTACAACCGCTGGGCTTACACTGCAGATGAACCAAAACCTTCTATTACGTTCCTTAATAAAACATCCGTAAAAGCAAGTCATTCAAGGCTGGGTAATTACTACTTTTATTTTCAGCAACCCGGCGATTGCCTTTTTACTGAAAATGAAACCAATATGCAAAAGGTAAATGGCACTCCAAACGTTACGCCATTTACAAAAGATGCCATTAATGAAGCCATTGTACATGGTACCAATAAAGCCAAACTAAGGGAAAAAAAAACGGGAACTAAATTTTCGCCGGTGTTTGAATTACAGTTGAAAGCTGGTGAAACAAAAACTATTTATTGCCGCCTTACCAATAGCCAGGACGACAAGCCATTTACACCTGGTTTTGAAAAAATATTTGATGTACGCAAGCAAGAAGCTGATGATTTTTATAATGCCATTATTCCAACAAATATATCTGCTGATTTAAAGAACATACAGCGAAAAGCCCTGGCTGGTTTACTTTGGAGCAAACAATATTATCATTTTGATGTAGAACGCTGGCTAAATACCGGTGATGGAATTACAGAACCAAATGACGGAAAAAAATTTGGCCGCAACAGCGACTGGAAACACCTGAAAAATCAGGACATTATTGTAATGCCCGATAAGTGGGAATACCCCTGGTATGCCGCATGGGACCTTGGTTTTCATTGCATAGCCCTTGCTATGGTAGACAGTACTTTTGCCAAACACCAGCTTCTGCTTATTATGAGGGAATGGTACATGAAACCAGATGGCCAGCTACCTGCTTATGAGTGGAATTTCAGCGATGTAAACCCGCCGGTGCAGGCATGGGCGGCCATGGAAATATACCGTATAGAAAAAGAAATTACCGGAGAAGGCGATATCATTTTTTTAAAGCGGGTGTTTCAAAAACTACTCATCAACTTTACCTGGTGGATTAACCGTAAGGATGATAACGGCAACAATATTTTTGAAGGTGGTTTTTTGGGGTTGGATAATATTGGTGTGTTTAACCGTAGCCAGCATTTTACAGAAGGTATGGAATTAGAACAGGCCGATGGTACCAGCTGGATGGGAATGTACGCACTTAATATGATGGACATGGCGTTGGAAATAGCCAAGCAGGATATTGCTTTTGAAGATACCGCTACCAAATTTTTTGAACACTTTGTTTTAATTGCCGAAGCGCTCAACAGCCACCTGATGTGGAATGAAGAAGACAAATTTTTTTACGATACGCTTTGCATAAAAGGCGAGGACCCTCTGCCATTAAGAATCCAAAGTATCGTAGGCCTTACCAGTCTTTTTGCAGTAAGCCATATTAACAAAGAAACACTTGATAAACTTCCCGACTTTAAAAAAAGAAGTAGCTGGTTTAATAATTACCGTAAAAAAAATAACCTGTTTTTACCCAACGAAGAAAAAGGCGATGGAGAACAGGAGTTGCTTTCGCTGGTAAAAAGAGACAGGCTGATTCACTTGCTCAAAAGGTTGTTACACGAGGATGAGTTTTTATCGGATGGTGGTATAAGGGCCTTATCCAAATACCACAAAGCCAACCCATATTCTGTTATGGTTGATGGTGTAAACCATACTATACAGTACGATCCGGGGGATAGTACCAGTAATCTTTTTGGAGGTAACAGTAACTGGCGTGGCCCTGTGTGGATGCCCATCAATTATCTAATCATCCGCTCTATTAGAAAGTATGGTGAATTTTATGGTGACCGGCTTAAAGTAGAGTGCCCTGTAGGTTCTGGTAATATGCTAAACCTGGAAGAAGTAGCGAAGGTGCTTACCGACAGGGTAGTAAGCCTGCTTGAAAAAGATCAAAAAGGCAACCGGAAAGTGTATGGCAATTATAACCATTTTTATAAAAAATCTGGCAATGAAGAGTTGGTATTATTTTATGAATATTTTCATGGCGATACCGGTTGTGGCCTCGGTGCTAGCCACCAAACAGGCTGGACATCATTAGTAGCAGATTTAATCGGCAACAGGGAAGTAGAAAAACAAAATTGGAAGGAAGGCAGCGGATATGAAATATTTTTGGAAGACGATGAAGCATAAAATATTTAAATACCGGAGTGTTGCCAATCATTTCGTAAACTGAAAATACTTGAGATATTTTCTGCCAGTATATTAACCCTTCCAGCTTCAACCATAGAAATTGGAATGAAACAAGATGATTATAAAAAGAGACCCGATAACTTTATAAAAGTATAAACCCAAACTGAAGTGAACTTTTTATTTGTTCAACCATTTATGTATTATGCGGCATTACAATTTAGAAACCATCAATAACTGGGATCGTTTTTTTAGAGGAAATTTCATAAACAGCCTGTCTGGATTTAAATCGGTGAGTTTAATTGGAACTATTAATAATGATGGACTACCCAATGTGGCTATCTTTAGTAACATCGTTCATATAGGTGCCAACCCGGCACTGATAGGATATGTAAACAGGCCAAGAGAAGCAGCCCCACACACTATTGGCAACATTGAAACGAATGGTCAATACACTATCAATCATATACACCCGGCCATGATTGAAGCCGCACATCAAACAAGTGCAAAATACCCGCTGGAAGAAAATGAATTTTCTGCCACAGGGCTTACACCTGTTTACAAACCCGGTTGCGTAGCGCCTTTTGTTGCAGAAAGCACCATTCAATATTCGATGGAATTGGTAGAAATAATCCCCATCACCCACAACGATACATTTTTTGTAATTGGTGCTGTACAAGCTGTATTTCTTCATGATGAAAACATGATACAGCCTGATGGTTTTATCGCCATAGAGCAAGCCGGCAGCATTACATCGCTTGGTGTTGATGCCTATTACAACGTAGAACCAATTGCCCGGTATGCATACGCCAAGCCTAATAAAAACCCGGAAAGGATTGGGTGATTTTGTTGCATGGCGGACACGTAATCCTTTATGTCCTTGGCTCTGCAAAAGCAGTATTGATTTTTTTTAAAGGGATTTTCATAGAATATAAAACATTCGTTTATTTCGCAGCCCGTTTGACCTCACCCCTAACCCCTCTCCTTCGGAGAGGGGAACATGACTATGAAGATTCGAAATTGTATTTGCTCGGCCATCAGTCAGCTACTACTCGTGTATATAAAATAATGATATTCCTACAGAAGCACCGGTAAAAAAACAGCAATTAAAACCTGAGTTACATTACAAAGCCCCTGTAAAAATTACAAGGGCTTTATACTCCAAAATAATTTACGCTATTGTGCCAGTGATATCCTTATCTGAACACCGGCCCTGGTATTGGTGATAGGAGCGCTGGAAGAGATGTAAGGTATTACCCTTCGCTGATCGAAAAATAATTTGATATTAATCCGGCTATTTAAGAAATAATCTATACTGGGGGTAAGGGTAATTTCCTTACTGCCACTTGTTGGTAAAGTGGCTGCCTGATCGAGTCGGTTATTAACGGTTACATTATCTCTTATCCTAAAATCAAACCGGAATTTAATTTCATTATCCAGCTTGCTGCTGCCATCTTTACTTAAAAATTTCGGCAGTTTTAACCCTCCAAATAATTTTAACCCCTTTTTGCGATAGCCGGCTCCAATAGAAAATTCGGTAGACCTTGTTTCACTCAACTGAAAATCTATTAAACTTAAACTTAGTGTACGTTGTTTAACAAACTCTACCTTGGCCTC
Organism: Chitinophagaceae bacterium; assembly: GCA_043745055.1. Lineage (GTDB taxonomy): Bacteria > Bacteroidota > Bacteroidia > Chitinophagales > Chitinophagaceae > Ferruginibacter. The sequence continues at coordinate 9,931 of JAYTTM010000013.1, forward strand.
CACCTGGTTGGTAAACATCATATCAAGGCCAAATAATGGTGCAAACTGTTCAGAAATAGTAATGTTGGGAACAAGGAAATAGGGAACAAAATTTTGGGATACCGAATCGTAGAAAGATGGATAACCATAGCGGTTGATATCCTGATAAAACAGTGCAGAAGTAAAGCCATTCATGCTTAAACTACCCGTGTAGCCATGCGACATTGTAACGTTGGTAAATATCTTCTCCAGTCCTGGTACCCTGCTAAGGCCGGTATAATCAATCTTCCAGTTAGGCTTAGGTATATATCCGCTAAACGGATTGGAACTGATATTAGAATTGCTTTGTTTTATCAGCGAAACATTGTTAGGATCACCTCCTGTATAGGCTGCAATAAATGCCGGTATTAAAACATCATTTGCATATTTGTTGTAGCCATAGGCGTACGCATTACCAGTAGGAACAGTGGAGTAAGGATTGGCTTTACCCAGCCGTTGAGAGATAATTTGCCGGTAGTCTTGAAACTTAGTAAACGTAGCTGAAATTTGATTGGGGTCAAACTTACCAAACATCGTTTTAAAGGAGATAAAACTAATATCAAACCCGCCACCGGAATAAGGACTTAAATGTGCAAACTGATTGCCTGTACCGCTGGTATCTTTAAATAATTCAGAATAATTTTTATTAAACGATTTGGTTACATTAATACTAATACTTAAATCCCTCACCGGTTCCAACTGTGCAGTAATGGCAATCCGTTGATTATAGGATTGCTGAAATATGGTATTAAACTCACTACTTTTTGTAATTACATTCTGTCTTGCGGCTTTGTTTAGCCAGGCTGTATCTGGCTGATAGCCTGATAAAAAATCGAAACCTGGCTGCA
>JAYTTM010000014.1:0-10782 GCA_043745055.1 Chitinophagaceae bacterium
TATCCGGCATAAAAACCAACCTGCAGGGCATGGAAAGCATTTGAGAAAACCATTCATCTGCCACTTCATTTACAAACTGTGCCGGGCAGGTATCATCCCATATTTGTACCATCGCCGTTGCAGTTGATGCTGGCACAAAAGGTATGCTGATGGCATCGCCTGTTATTTTATGTTGTACAGCAAGGCCATCAGCTGCCAACGATACCTGCAGCAATGCCAGTTGCGGAAATGTTCTTTGAGAAATAAAATTGTTCTGCTCATCTACCAGCATCCACAGTCTGTCGTATTGAAAACCTCTATCGGTAACCGTGGCCGAACATAATGAAATACCGCCCATTGATTTGATGGGATAAATAAATAATTCACTAACTATAAGCATGGAATAAAGGTAATTGATATTTGATAATTGGTAATTGATAGTTTGTCCTAATTTGTCATTGCCTATAGCTGCCTGCATGCAAAGGCAGGATAACTATTCCTTATTCGGTATTCGATATTATTAATAGTATGCTTTTGTATGAAGGATTAACTTCTAAACCATTTAAAATTAAAAACGTTTCATTAATGATACCCGCTAATTATTAAACGATTAAAATCCTACAATACCTTAAGGGAAAGACTTTTCTCCAAAATTGGATTACTTGATTTATTCTCTTATTTTTACTGTACAACTGCAATATTCCCCTAAAAACCTCAATGCCATTACCAAACTAATTTCAAGATTTACGCTTTTACCATGAACCAAATAAAAAGCTGGTTTCCTTATTCATTTTTAATTGTGCTTTTATGTTGCTGTTGCGGAATAAATGCAACAGCACAGTTACAAGCCAATTTTACTGCGGATAAAACAGGCGGTTGTTCGCCATTGAGTGTAAAATTTACCAATACAACCACCGGTGCCTCTGCAGCTGCAACCTGGGCATGGAATTTCGGCAATGGTAATTCCTCGGTTTTAAAAGATGCTGGTGCTACTTACTTTACAGAGAAAACCTACAGCATCACCCTTACGGTAAAAGATGGCACTGCAACATCAACCAAAACAATAGACGTAACAGTTTATAAAAAACCTACTATCGACTTTACAGTATCACCCGCAAAAGGTTGTGTGCCACTTACCGTAAATTATACGGCCAATGCCACAGCCGGTGATGGCAGCATTGCCAATTACCTGTGGGATTTTGGAGATGGCGCCAACATACAAGGCAACAATTACAGCAGCACCACCCATATTTATACGCTGCCACAAACGCCCCCTATTACGCTGAATGTAACCAACAGTTTTGGTTGCTACACAACGATAAGTAAAAGCAGCCAGGTAGAAGTTGTAACTGCTGTGCAGGCTGCGTTTGCCCCATCCACTTTTACTTTATGCAATGCGGGAGAATCTGTAACATTTAATAACAGCAGCACAGGAAGTGGTACACTTACTTACGCCTGGGACTTTGGGGATTCGAAAACTTCTACTGAAAAATCTCCGGTGCATGTTTATGCAACCAGCGGAACCTTTGTGCCAAAACTAACTACAACCAGCAGTGATGGCTGTTCATCAACGGTGCAATCGGCCGCAATTAATGTTGCTAATTTTGTAGCCGATTTCGACATTCCAGCTAAAATTTGTTTAAATCAGCAAGCAGGATTTAACAACAAAAGCACCAGGCCCTTCGACAGGGTAGAGTGGTATATTGACAACGCTGTTTATGGATATTCTGGCAATGGAGATGGCAGCTTGACCACCAATTTTTTTACAGCAGGAGAGCATATTGTAAAACTGATTGTGTACTATGGTAATTGTAGCGACACCCTTTCAAAAACCATAACCGTATATGATTTGCCAAAGCTGACCGGCTTTATTGCTGATTTGCAGGGTGCTTGCGGTGTGCCTGTTACCATTAATTACAAAGATACTTCCACCGATGCTGTAAGCTGGCAATGGCAAAATTATTACAACAGCAGCACTGCTTTTGCTTCCATAAAAAATGCATCGTTTACTTATACCAGCGGCGATTATGAAAATGTGTATTTAACCACCACCAATGCTGCTGGATGTAGCAGTACTGTTGGGAAATACGTTAATTATGCAAAACCCAACATAAACATCACATTAAATAATTCTTCAGTCAATCAGGGCTGCAAACCCATTAAAATTACATTTGTAGCTTACCCTGATACATCGATTGCCACATACAAATGGGATTTTGGTGATAATACGTCCATAAGCACAGAGCCAACACCAACGCATGATTTTAATTCAGCCGGCAACTTTTCTGTTACACTTTCGTATGTTACAAAAAATGGATGCGTAGGAAGCACCACCTACAGTTATATTACTGTTGTTGATAAACCAGTATTTGACTTTACCGCAAACCAAACAATATGCGGCAATACACCCACAACATTTACGGCCACACCTGCTGCAACAGGCTGGAATTATTTCTGGAAGTTTAATGAGGAGTATTACAATTATTCATCCAGCAACTCTGTAGTTTACCAGTTTAGCCACGATACCACCTACACTGTGCAGCTTATTGCATCAAATAGAAATTGCATCGATACTGTGACGAAAATAAATTATCTGAAAGTATTGCCGCCCTTTCCACACATACAACAAGTATTTAATACCTGTGATGGTACAAGGGGCGATGTAAGGTTTACAGAAGATTCAAAAAAAGCACTGAAATGGAGTTGGGATTTTGGAGATGGCGGCACCGATACTTACTCCACTTTTAAAGATACAATCCGGCATACTTATAATACCACCAAAGCTCACAAGGTGGTATTGAGTGCAACCAATGCAGGTTGTACTGTAAGGGATTCTATAACTGCTTATGTACTGCAGAAACAAAAGCCATTACTTTCTTCTGGCAAAACAGATGCATGTGGCAGTTCAACTGTTGATTTCAGGATTTATAATTTTGAAAAAAATCCTGCATTTTATATCAACTATAACTATGGTTATGGATTTCAATATAAAGAGTACGCTGATTTTACTGCCTGCAATGCGATTTTATCGGCTCAATACGGTTACATAGATCAGGACTTAAATGGAAATCTCGACCAATTAGAGCCTGGCAAAACAGGCTTAAGAATGATAACTAATTCATTTTTCTTTGGGTGTGCAGATACAACTAATTTTATCCCCATTAAAATTCATGGCCCTAAAGCAGGCTTCAAACAAGAACTACATTCCGGGTGCTTTAAAGAAGCTGTTAGGTTTACAGATACCTCAACTTATTTTGGCACTTCTAAAATTGCAAGCTGGGAATGGAATTTTGGAGACGGGAAAGTTCAAACACTTACTGCCGCCGGATCTGTATCTCATCTTTACGGTGCCCCAGGTTCCTATAATGTATCCCTAAAAGTCACCGATGCTGATGGTTGTTTCAACTCAACCCCTTATTATAACAACAATGTTACGGTAAGCGGACCAAAAGCGGATTTCTCGGCTTCCTCGTTTACCGTGCCGCCAAATACTACGGTTTACCTAACCAATACATCCCAATTTTACTATTATTATTACTACACATCAAGTGCAAAGTGGCAAATAAATGACAGTACTTTTTCAATAGATGATTACAATACCAGCGTTACATTTCCAGACGCAGGCACATACCAGATCAAGCTTATTACCAGCAATTACATCACCGGCTGCCCGGATACTATCATAAAAAATATCATTGTTAGAAAGGTAAACAGTGCTTTCACCTATAAACTGTCATATATCAATAACAACTCCTGCCCGCCCGTTATTGCAACATTTACAAGTATTTCCACAAATGCAGCAAGGGTTGCCTGGGATTTTGGGGATGGAGGTATTGCGGGTAACCAAAAAGTAGTATCGCATACTTACAACAAACCGGGTATTTACCGGGTAGTGCATTACAGCTACGACAGTAATATTGGTGTTCACAGTACAGAAGATTTTATAGAAGTAAAGGGACCGTATGCCTTGTTAAAGGCAGATACTTTATATGCCTGTAAATCGCTACAGGTAACCCTTACAGCCGAAGTAAAAAATGCCACAGATTATACCTGGGATTTTGGAGATGGCACCGTAGTACCAACGAAAGACACTTTTGCCATTCATCAATACCTTACGCCGGGAGTTTACACGCCTGCGTTAATATTAAAAGATGCAGGTGGGTGCAGTGCCACATCGGAGCTACCTCAAAAAGTAATAATTGATAGTCTTGGGGCATCGTTTACCGTTACACCAAATTTCATTTGCGATTCAGCTTTAAGCCTGTTTATACCGCAAGTAAATAGTTTATCAAATGCCTTGCTGCAATCGCCGCTTATGTACCGATGGATAACCAATGAGGCTACAGTAGCTGACACATCCTACAATGCAATTGCCAGTTATTTTTTCAATAAAATTGGTGAGCATACCGTTCGTTTAAGTGTATCCTCTATTTACGGTTGCCAGCAAAACATCAGCCAGCCAGTTTCTGTAAAGCAAGGTGTGAAGGGAGCAATAACCGGGGTAGATAAATTATGCCAGAGCGACACAGCTAGTTTTGCAGGCAGCGCCACCCCTGCCAACGGTTTGCTACAATGGAAATGGACTTTTGAAAACGGTGCAAGTGCTATTGTTCAAAATCCTACACCGCAACAATTTAGCAGTATCGGCACAAAGCAAATAACTTTAATAGTCAATAACGGAAACTGCTTTGATACTGCTTATCATTCGTTAAAGGTAAATGTACATCCGATAATTACCATAACGCCAGCAATCCCATTTGTATGCCAGGGCAGCAGCACTTTATTGACTGCATCCGGTGGTAATATTTACCAATGGTCGTCAGCTGCTGCACTATTAAATGCAAACAACTTTTCGGCCACTGTAAGCCCTGCCACCGGTTTATTTTACAGGGTAAAAGTTACCGATACATCAACCGGCTGCAGTAGCATAGATTCTGTTTTTGTAAAAGTGATTATGCCGGTTAATTTAACAGTACCTGGCGCTATGTTCGCCTGCGAAGGAAGCGCTGTACAACTCAATACATCCGGGGCGGATATTTACAAATGGATTAAGGTTACGGAAGGAATTAGCAACATAAATATTGCCAATCCGCTTGCCCTGATAAAAAGCTCTGTTACTTACACCCTTGTGGGTTACGACAATTACAATTGCTTTACAGATACTGTCGATATTTTTGTACGCCTCAGTAAATTAGCACTGGTAAATGCAGGTGCAGATAAAGAACTAATTGGAGGCACTCCTGTTACACTTTCACCCGTTATTAGTGGCGCAACTAATTGGGCATGGTCACCATCCACTTACCTGGATTGTATTACCTGCCTTAACCCGGTTAGTAAACCCACATCGGCTGTTACTTATACACTCACAGCCTTTAATGATGACGGCTGTATAGCGAAAGATGATGTAACCCTGCGATTGGTTTGTAAAAATCAATTGGTATTTATCCCTACCGCTTTTTCGCCTAATAACGATAACCTGAACGACCGCTTTGTTATAAACGGCAGCGGAATAAAAAGTATCCGTTCTATCATAATTTACAACAGGTGGGGTAAGGTAATTTTTGAAAGAAAGAATATCAGCATCAATGACCGCAACAATTGCTGGGATGGCAGTTTAAATGGCGAGCCATTGCCTACAGGATCGTACGTGTACCAGTTGCAAACCGAATGTGACAGTGGAGAACTGTTTAATTACCGGGGATCTGTTATGATTGTACGATAGATGATTTATTTGTTTTTAGATTGGGCTTAAAATAAGTTATCTATGCTTTAAAGTTGCTACCATCATGCACAGATATTTCATTGTTAATAAGCCGTCAAATATGGTATCGCAGTTTGTGAGTCCGCACGCTGTGGGGCTTTTGGGCGATATGGATTTTAATTTTCCGGAAGGCACCCATGCCATTGGCCGGCTGGATATAGACTCCGAAGGGCTGTTGATTTTAACAACAGATAAAAGAGTTACCCGTTTACTTTTTTTAGCTAGCAAACCCCACCAGCGTACCTACCTTGTAATGGTGCAGAATGAAATAACTGCAGCAACTTTTCAGCAATTAAAAGAGGGCATTCCCATTAAAATAAAAAATGGGGAAATGTATAATGCCAAACCTACATCAATAGAAATAATAAAAAATGCGGCAGCACTGTACCCCTTTGCTGCTGACCGCCGGGAGGTTTTTTCACATACCTGGCTGCTGATAACACTTACAGAAGGTAAATTCAGGCAGGTACGAAAAATGGTACTGGCAGCAAGACACAGGTGCCTGCGGCTCATCCGTCTATCTATCAGCAATATTAAACTGGGAGATTTAAAACCAGGTGAAGTAAAAGAATTTGATGAAAAAACCTTTTATGATTTATTGGGGATTACAATATGAATTAATAACAGAAAACAAAGCCTTACAGTTTTACTGTTGTTCAGTTTGATTTTTTGGATTGTCGGAAAACTGAGAATGGAGGATATTATCCCACAAAGCTGAACTTACACCAAATCCTTTTTCAGAATTGTGATAATGATGGAGCATGTGGTGTTGCTTAATTTTCTTCATAATGCCCGATTTAAAATTATAGTGATGCATGGCATAATGCAGCATATCATAAATAAGGTATCCCAATAAAAACCCAGAAAAAAAAGCATACAATTGGTTAGGCTGAAAAAAAAGAGAGAACAGAAAATAAAATGCAGTAGCCAATGGAATGCTTGCTGATGGCGGCATAACAAGGCGTTTTTTATCTTTTGGATAATCGTGGTGTACACCGTGAAAGATAAAATGTATTCTTTTACCAACTTCAGAAGTGGGATGATAATGGAAGATAAAACGATGAAGGAAATACTCGGTAGCAGTCCAAACAAGCAGACCTATAAAAAAAAACACTACAAAGCCTGCAATGCCTATATTATTTGTAAATGCAATTACACTAAAAAAAATAATTGCCGGTATAAAGATAAAAAGTGGCACTACATAATGTACCTTAGAAAGACTTTCTATTAAACCACTCTTAAACATGCGGATGCTATCTTCACTGTTTGAAACAAAATTCTTTTTCATTGCATTATTATTTTGAATATGGAATTATATTTTTAATCTTTCTATTTCTGTTTGGTTGGCGTTTGGTTGCGTACCTGATAATTCTACGTATTCCACATGAGGTGCCCAAAAAGTGCCGCCTTTAATTTCAATATAAATTTTATTAAGAATACACATTTTTTTATTGATAAATGTATACACATGGTATTTGCCATCTGCTGCCAGTTGCAAATACATCTTGTACTTTTTGTATGAAACAAAATTAAGTTCGTATAGATTTTCTGCAATTTTCCGGTTTAAAATTCCGTAAGCAAATTTACGTTGAATATAATCCAATTCCTCCCGCTGTCCTTTATCCCCATATCTTAACCAGAATACATGGATAGGAGTTTCCGTATCCAGCTTACCATTTTTTAGATTTAATTCACACACAATCGTATTTGTATTTGGCGTGCGCTGGAGATAAAACAATTGGTTGGAAATACCTGAGGGAACAGGGAAATTAGCAGATTGTGCCAGTAATACAAAAGGAAATAGCTGAACCATTACCAAAAAAACAGTACTAAAAAAATTTTTCCAATTCATTGTAAATTTATTAAAAATCCGAAAGGCTGATGCGCCATTTAAACAATCAACCAATGATAATGTTTTTTAAGGGTTGAAGTTTATTTACCCTTAAATGTTTATACAAATTTAAAAATCAAATCGTACCCTTGCCCTTATTCCCAACTTTGAAATGGATGGATTATCAAGATAGGTAACTCGTTTTACAAGTTCAATCCGAAGAATTTTGAAAATATTACCAGCGCCCACGCTTAGTTCAATATAAGGCTTACCATTTAGTGCAAAGGTAGTAGGGTTACCAGTTATCGGATCTGATGGAAATTTCAGCTGGTTTGGATTTTTATCAGGATTATTTTCATTTCTGATGCCACCAAACAAAAATTTTGCACTTGCAACTTCTCTTAACTTTAAACGCTTTATTAATGGGAGCTTATTAAAAATAAACCCATTCAAATGAAAATCAAAATTAACAGCAGCATACCGGTCGCTCACAAACTCTAAAAAATTCATAAGGTTGTATGCATAAAGTCTGAAGCTATAAGTTTGGTTGGCTTCGTGAATGGTAAGTAACGGAAAAGGTAGCTTACCGAATATATAGCCTCCCTGCAAAGTAATATCGGTGTATCCTAACTGAGACATGTAAAATCTCTTCTCCATATACAAATTTAAATTACTGTAATTATATTCTCCCCCAATAAGCCCCTTAATACCCTTGATGTATCGCAATTTAAAAATAGGGTATTTGTTTATGATTGGGCTTCTGTATGCTTTTGTTTGATAAAATTGCTCATTTGGCGCCCATCTGATTTCTGCAGATAATTCCGAAGTAGTTATATTGGAAATTAATTCATTGGCTGGGGTTTGCTTTTCATAAATAATGGCCCCTGCAGGGGTTTGCTTCCAGTTTTTATAACTAAATAAGTAAGAGAAATTTTTACCAAACTCCCGCAGATATTCTACTTTAAAAATGTTATTGTACAACCATTTATCATTGTTGCCTCTTTTAAATGAGAGTAGAAAATTATCTTCCTGCACAAATGCCAGTTCTTGCCCGGGAATTTTCATGTCATATTGGTAACCAACCCTCAGGTAATTGAGCGGAAATGAATAAATTGATTTATGGTTGAATGAATAGGTGCCGAAAACACCATATTTATATTGCTGATCTTTAAATCCATAGGCAATATAAGATTCAAAATAAAGGTTTTCATTAAATTTAGGCGTAGTTCTTCCCCCAAACCTAAGCCTAAGCCCCTCTACAGGGTTAAAGCTGTAAAAAGTATTTGTATTACCAATTTCATATTTGCCCAAAACGATATAGCCTGAAAACAGCGCTGTTGCAACGGTTGTAAAAGTTTTGAACGAACGCATGTTGCGAAGGCTATCGATATTACTATACGTTTTTGATTCAGTTTTGGATAAGGGTTGGTGTCGGTTGGCAACCCAAAAACTATCATTGAGCGAAGCTGTACCAGCTAAATTAACTTCTTCTTTTCCCTTGTAAACACTGTCTGGCGCAGGTTTATTGATAAGGAAGTTTTTTAAAGTTACCAGCCTCTCGCCAATTACACCACCAGAAGCATTGTTGATGATGGCAAATTCTGCTACCATATCGCTTTTAATAAGATGATATCGGCCATCAAACCCCTTTTCGAAGCCCTGGCTAATTTTTAATTCTTTTGTCCAATTGATATTTGCCTTTTTACTGATAGCGAGATCAATTTTTTGGATAGAATAATTTCCATCCAGAGTTATAAACATAGTACCTCTGAAAATTAAATCGTTGGGGTTTTTAGGCGTAAAATAAAGCCTTGCCAATTTAACAGCTTCAATTTCGATTGTATCAGTAATATAATATCTGTAAAAAGATGGGGCAATATTTGAAATGGGGCTTAAAAACTGCTGATTGAGTAAAGCAATATCGTTGTCGTAAATATTTACATCCTGGTACAAATTATCTAAGAAACTTGTAAGACCCTGTTGATCAAAAAGATCGCCGTAGTTTACTTTTTTCTCACCCAAAATATAAGTTTTTGAGTTTTCAGGATTTTTACGCAGGTACTTTTGAGTTAATTTTTCCTGCAGGTATATCGGTAATATAGACCGGCCTTGTAGCGTAACCGTATCTATATTTTCCATCATAAATTTATAGTTTTTAAAAACCAGGTTCTTTTGCAACTTTTCCGGCTTATTGGCAAGTGATAAACCTAGTTTTTCATATTGCTCGTATTGAACATAATCATAGGAGGTTATCCTGTTTTTTTCTTTGTTCTCAATTACTTTATCAATTAATTCTACGGCAGGATTGTTTCTGTTTCTATATTTACCTCTTCCCCGTTTTACAACAACTTCTTTAAGGGATGAACCCATTTCAAGTTCAACGTCAAGAGATTGCTCGATGGAGGGTTTAACTTCCCTTTTAATGGTAGTATATCCCACGTAAGAAAAAATAATTGTATTTAATTTTATATTCTTTGTTTCAATGGAATAGCTGCCATCCTCTCCGGTGGATACGCCTTTACCATTATTAAATACCACACTTACAAATGCCATTGGACGTTTGGTAATAGCATCTTTTACAAATCCTTTTACAACAGTTTGAGCTTGTAAAACAAACCCATTACAAACTAAAATTATTGAAAAGAACAATCTCATCTTAACCTTCATACTACTCAATATTATTAAATTATTTAACCCATATTTTTCTATAACCATTTATTAGCTTTATACCATTCAATGGTTTCTTAAAGGCCTTCCTACAGGTTGTACCTTGGCCAGAAGTTTAACCTGTTTATGGCTTTACTGTTGTCTCAACCCCAGTTTTCGGCTGCAAGTTCATTTAACTTTTCCCTATTTACGGGGGAAACCTTGTTAAAAGTTTTATTAATTTTTTTTACACCCAATAATACTATTTTCATAAGCCCTATTGCTGTATTAAATCTTAAAGCTTTTTTTTGCAATACCTTTTTTATACTGCTGCCAAAATCATAACGCCCATAAAGATACCCATCCCTAATATTATAAATTCCATTTGCCTGATCAATAAAAAATGCTTTTACAGCTATTGCTTTTACAGCTTTTCCATGAATGAAACTTAGTTTTTGTTCAAATTTGCGTATATGTGGATCGAACCCTTTTTTTTAATTATTGGTTATAATAAACATATCCTTTTCTCTGGGACTGGAAAAAGCAGTTGGTCTTAAAATGGTAA
>JAYTTM010000015.1:0-10758 GCA_043745055.1 Chitinophagaceae bacterium
GCCGGTAGGTATACCGAAAGTGGCACCTAATCCAAATTTAAATGCTTTTTCATTTGTGTCAGATTGAGCTTTTACGGAAATCATTGTTGCCATAACTACGGCACTTAAAAGAATTTTTTTCATTTTTTAGTTTTAGGTTTTATAATTCATGCAAAGTGTATGCATAATTTTACCTGTTAAAACTAAGGGTTTAATTTTTAAATAAAATACCCTCTTAGGGGTATTATTCAAACGGTAAAAATTTGGTTTTTATTTCAAATTTGTAAACATATCATCTGTCATTCTCTCCAGATCATAATCTTCCTGCCAGCCCCAATCTTTTCTTGCTACACTATCATCAATACTTTGCGGCCAGCTGTTTGCAATCTGCTGGCGGTAATCGGGTTTATAAGTGATTTCAAAAGTGGGTATATGCTTTTTAATTTCTGCAGCAATTTCTTTTGGTGAAAAGCTCATGCCAGCTATGTTGTAGGATGTTCTCACTAATATTTTTGCGGCAGGAGCCTCCATTAATTCAATGGTTGCCTTAATGGCGTCCGGCATATACATCATTGGCAGGTAAGTATTTTCCTGTAAAAAACATTCATACTTTTTTTCTTCCAGTGCTTCATGAAAAATTTCTATTGCATAATCGGTAGTGCCGCCGCCAGGTGCACTTTTATAGCTGATGAGGCCCGGATAACGAATACTTCTTACATCCAATCCCCATCGCTGGTAATAATAGTTACACCAAAACTCACCTGCATACTTGCTGATACCGTAAACAGAAATTGGTTCAATGATGGTTTGCTGAGGACAATTTATTCTGGGTGAAGTTGGGCCAAAAACTGCGATGCTACTGGGCCAGTAAACCTTATGTAAATGCTCTTCTTTAGCAATGTCCAGTACATTCAACAAACTCTGCATATTCAGGCTCCAGGCCAGGTTGGGATTCTTTTCCCCGGTAGCAGAAAGTATGGCTGCCAATAAATAAATTTGGGTAATATTCTGCCTTATTACCTGTACATGCAACATCTCTTTATTCATTACATCAAGGCTTACATATGGACCGGTACCTTTCAGTAACTCATTCTCTTCCCGTAAATCGCTGGCTACCACATTGGCATTACCATATATCTTTCTTAGCGCTAAGGTAAGTTCAACTCCTATCTGGCCACTGGCACCAATCACTAAAATTTTTTCTTTTATCATTTATACAATCGTTTTATAAAACAAAAGTACGGTTCTAAATATATTATACCGCCAGCTAACTGGAATATGTGAATGAATCAGTAGGATTGGTTTTTTAATTTTGATTTAGTGTATTTGCTTTGCCAAAACGTTTAAACTTTTTTGTAATCATAACTAAATTATTTACGTTAGGTCAACTGTTGTGAAATTTCCTTCGTTAAAATCATTAATTGGTTTAGAGCATTGTACTGAATGGAGGGTCGGTTTCAGATTTCATTTGCAGGATATGAATGACAATCTCTAGCCGGGAATTGCCATAGATAAAGAATCATATTACTAAATCAATTAACTTACTTTCCTGAATGTTAATTATCGTGAAAAATATTTAGCAGCAATAAAAAAAATTAGCTCCTGGAACTTTATCAGTTATTATTTATGTAAAAATACTTGTGCATTTTTGTTCTCATCAATTGTTTGTTGCATGAATTATCTGCACAAAACAAAATTGTGGACAGTATGATTAACTGGCTTAGCAAAACCAATAAAATTGATTCACAGTATATACTAACACTACATAGAATTAGTTATCGCCAAAGCGAAAAAGATATCAAACAATCCTTTGCCTATTACGAAAAAGTATCTTACTATAGCGATAGCCTCAATTTTTTATTTGGTAAATCTCTGGCTAAAATTAACCTTGGTATTTTGCTTAATATTTCCGGCAATTTTGATGCAAGTAATAAGGCTTATTTTGCTGCTATAGATTACGCAGAATCCTGTGGGGCCCTTCGTTTAAAGGCGGTTTCTTTAAATAATATTGGTGAGAATTTTTTAACTTTAAGGGACTTTGAAAAAAGCCGCCAATATACAAAGGAGGCAATTGGCATCAACGCAAAATTAAAAGCATGGAGAGGCGTAGCTATCAATTACGAGCAGTTGCAAAAATGTGATTTGGATGAACAATTATACAGTAATGCTAAAGCCAATTTACTAAATGGAATGCCTTTTGCCATTCTTTCAAATGACAGTTATGTTCTTTCACAATTTTATGTAGGGTTTGGTAAACTGAATGCTATTAATAACAAGATTGATTCTGCAGTTTTTTATTTTAAAAAGGCCATTGATGAAGCAAGGTTACAAGGTGATTTAAAAAATGAATACAATGTTTATTTGGCACAGGTGCAGTATTTAAAAAGACTAACGCCCGAAGAAAAATTGATATTGTTAAAAAAAGCCACACAAATTGCGACGCAGACTGGTTATCTTGAAGGTGAAGCTGATGCTGCACAGCAGATGTCCATAGTATATGATGGACTAAAAAACAAAGACTCCTCACTTGCCTATTATAGAATATATAGAAACACAGCTGATTCATTATTTTCGGAAAAAAATAAACGAAATGTTATTATCAGGGAATCGGAGTGGATGATTAAACGGAAGGAGATTGAGAATGTACACCTGAAAGAGTTGGCTATGTTGCAAAGTGACGACCTTGCTATCAAAAATTTTTTATTATTAGCGCTGGTTGTATTATTAATATTTACCGTTGCTTTCGCTATTGTTTTCTATAAATCCAGGGAGAATAAAAAGAAAAGAACTGAAGCTGCACTAAAGCAGCAAATAGTGGAAACAGAAATAGCAGCTTTAATGGCGCAGATGAATCCGCATTTTATTTTTAACTGCATTAGCAGTATCGACGGGTTGATTCAAGGGGATGAAAAATACAATGCAACCAGGTATCTGAATAAATTTGCAAAACTTATCCGCAATGTATTGGACAGTTCTAAATCACCAACTGTTGAATTTACAAAGGATACCGAAACCCTGCAATTATACATCGACCTGGAACAGCTGCGAAGTGAAAATAAATACAATACACTGTTACATATTTCTGCTGAAATGCTTAATACAGATTACCAGGTACCACCATTGGTAATTCAGCCTTTTGTAGAAAATGCCATTCATCACGGACTTAGAAACCGGCAGGATAATAATGGGTTGCTTACAATTGATATTTTGAGAGAAGAAGATACTATTTGCTACAACATTACAGACAATGGAATTGGCCGTACAGCATCAGCTAAATTAGGCAAGCACAATCATCGATCCTATGGGATAAAGATGAGTACCGACAGGATTAAAATGTTTAATCTGGAAACAACCCCGTCAGTAATAATTGAAGACCTTTTTGAAAATGGACAAGCAACAGGAACAAGAGTAACTGTAAAACTTACGATTAAATGATTAAAGCGATAATTATAGAAGATGAGGCAAGAAGCAGGCAGTCGCTCAGGCAGAAACTGGTGGATTATTGTCCCCAGGTAAAAATAGTTGCAGAGGCAGAAAGCGGACAGCAGGGTATTGCGCTAATTGAACAACACTTGCCGCAAGTAGTATTTTTAGATATAGAAATGCCACTGATGAATGGGTTTGAAATGCTGCAGCAGATTCCAAAGAAAGACTTTCACATTATCTTTACTACGGCCTACGACCAATATGCCATTAAGGCTATCCGCTATGCAGCTTTTGATTATTTATTAAAGCCGGTAGATATTGAGGAATTAATAATGGCTGTTGAAAAAATCAGCAGCAGTATCTCTGCAACAGAGCAGGAGAAAAAAGTTGAAACGCTGCACCATAACCTGGTGTTAAGTAAAGAGCTTAACAAAATTGCCATACCTACTTCAGAAGGCTTATTGTTTTTTGAAATCAGAAATATTACCCATCTGGAAGCACATAGTAACTATACCCATATTTTTTTTAATAACAGGCTCAAATTAATATCATCAAAAACATTGAAGGATTTCGATGAATTACTCCCCTCAACAATGTTTTTCCGTACCCATCATTCACATGTAATTAACCTAAGTTGTATAAAAAAATATATAAAGGGAGATGGAGGAAAAATTGAATTGTTAGATGGTACCTTCATTGATTTAGCAAGAAGAAAAAAAGAAGCATTCCTAAAAATGATTGGGCAATAAAATAACTACGTGTTAAGTAATTAACCAAAATTCTTCCCTGAAAAAATCCAGTTAATCCAGTTTAATTATATTTAAAAGGATTTGCTGTAAAATGTAGCTTTGCCAATATACTTCTATGTAGTTATAAATTACTCAGAAACTTTTTTTCCTTTTAATAAAACTTTATTTGCTTTTTCTGTTGAGTCTTTAATTCTTTGTTTTTCTTTTTTCTTAAAATAACCTCTTAATAAAAAATTACTTTTTGCAGCCTGTAAAGTTTCATCAGCTGCGTTGGAAGTTTTATTTATGCTGGCTGCTGTTTGTTTCGCAGTCTCAATTGTGCTTTCTAACCTGTCTGCAAGTTTATTATCGGCAAGCAAGCGGCCAACGGTGCCCTTGCCACTGTTTATTTTTGCAACTATATCTGCAAGTCCATCTGTAACAACTGATGCATTGGCAGATATTTTAGAAATATTATTCATAATTTTATCTACATCAACAGGGTTAGTGCTAAGCAGTTTGGCGCCATTTTTTGCAACTGGTGATGTGTTGGTGCCCGGTGTAATCAATACCAGTTTATCACCCATTAGCCCATCACTGCCAATGCTGGCAACAGCATCTGTTTTAATAAAAGGTTGAATTTCCTTTTCTATGCTTAATGATAGTTGCACACTGGTGTCATTAATAATCCGGATACCTTCAACTGTCCCAATATTGATACCAGCAAACCTTACGAAATTACCTTCTCGTGTGCCGGAAATATTTTTAAAATCAGCATAAACAACAAAATTATCCCCGAATAATTTTTTCTGCTTGCCAATAAAAAAAATCAATCCTAATAGCAGTGCCAGACTAATAATTACAAATAATCCAGTCTTAGTTTTTTGTGCAATAGTTGTATTCATATATTTTATTTAAAGAATGACCGTATATATTCATCTTGTGAATTTTCCAATTCATCATAAGTTCCTTCAGCAATAAAAACGCCCTCGTCAATTATTAATATCCTGTCCGCAGTTATTTTGGCGCAGGGAATATCATGCGTAATAATTACAGAAGTAGCCTGGTATTTTTTCTGAATCTGCAGCATTAAATTACTAATCTCTTTGGAAGTAATTGTATCCAAACCTGTAGTGGGTTCATCATACAAAATTATTTCTGGCTTTACCACCAGGGTGCGTGCAAGTCCCATTCGCTTACGCATACCACCACTTAAGTCTGCTGGCATTTTATCAATTGCATCTGCAAGACCTACCGCCTCCAATACCTCAATACAACGGCTTTCAATAAGGGCTTTATCCTTAATTTTTAAAACCCGTTTTAATGGAAAAACCAGGTTCTCTCTTACGGTCATAGAATCGTACAATGCTGCGCTCTGAAAAAGAAAACCAAGCTTACAACGCAAGGCTTTAAGTGCATCCTCCTTAAGGTCTTTTATCTCTTCTCCAAATACTTTCAATGATCCTTCATCTTGTGTAAGTAACCCTGCAATGCATTTGATTGTAACAGACTTGCCACTTCCAGACTTACCGAGTATTACAACATTTTCGCCCTTGTTAATTGTAAGATTGATGCCTTTTAAAATAGCGTTGTCTCCAAAACTTTTTTTTAGACCTTTTATTTCAATAACTACCTCCATTGTTAATTTTAAATTTAAGAGTATAAAATGGAGTTAGTAAGTTGTACAACGAGTCCATCAATAATGATTATCCATATGGAAGAAGTAACCACCGCTGAATTGGCCGCCAGTCCTACACTGGCTGTTCCATTATTATAAGTGAAACCTTTATAACAGCCAACAAAGCCAATACTGAGCCCAAAGAATATTGTTTTAATAAATGCGGGTGCAACGTCAGTATAGTCAAGAATAGTAAGGGCTTTGTTGAAATATAATTTCATACTTATTCCGTTATTCATTGCTGCTGCAATATAACCTCCTGCCAATGCCATTGCATCTGCAAAAATGGTCAATAGCGGAATCATAATGGCACAAGCTAAAATGCGGGTAACAACCAAAAACTGAATTGGATTGGCGCCGGAAACCTTCATGGCATCAATTTGTTCTGTAACATTCATACTACTTAATTCTGCGCCTATACTGGAAGCAATTTTACCTGCACATATTAGTGCAATTATTACAGGCCCAATTTCACGTATGATAGAAACAGAAACCATACTGGGGATATAACTTTCTGCACCAAATTCTTTTAAAGTTGGTAATGATTGAAGCGTCATTACAATACCTAGAATAAAACCGGTTAAAGTAATTATGCCAATTGATCTGTAACCGATAATATAAGATTGACGAAACAACTCATCCCATTCAAATCCTTTTTTAAAAATGTTGCGTAAAAATGATTTAAAAAAATATGCCTGATCGGCTACTGCAACCAGTGATTGTGTAAAAGGTAATTCTTTTTGCATAATTTATATTGTAATTTAATCAATTTTTTTTTTAATATAGGCTTATTTGATTGCTTTTACTTTAATACAATAAGCTAATCACCTGCCAGAAAAAATTTAATTGCAATTAGCTAGCGATAAGTTGTAACAGGCTGATTGCTTATTAGATGATTATATCATCACTACATTAATGAGAAAAAAATTCTACATAATTAGTAGCTGCAAAACTTATTTGTATATGATCGGTCTACAAATTTGGCAGAGAAAAAATTAAAATAAATGCAGTAGTTTTTCGAGGTCTTCCGGTGTATCGATACAATGACTTTCATATGCTGTAGTTACACATTTTATTGAAAAGCCATTTTCTATCCAGCGAAGTTGTTCTAACGATTCTGCTTTTTCTAATGAAGATACAGGGAGTTGTGTTATTCTTTCAAGTACATCTTTTCTATAAGCGTACATGCCAACATGCCGAAAATAATGGTGGTGCAGATGCCATTCTTTTTCATCAACTCCTTTTATAAAAGGTATCACCATCCTGCTAAAATATAGCGCCTCCTTATTTATATTGAGTGCAATTTTTACTTCACCTTTATCAAACAACATTTCATAATTATCTATAGCAATCATTTGTGTTGCCAACTCTGTTTTTCCATCCTGTAATTCAGCAGCAAGTTCATCTATTTGCGCTGGTTTAATAAAGGGTTCATCACCTTGAATGTTGATGACGTATTGATAATCTTCCTGCAGTTGTTGCAGTGCATCCCAGCAACGATCTGTGCCACTGGGGTGATGTGCTGCTGTCATTACCACCTGCCCACCAAAACCCGCTACATGATTAAAAATTTGTTCATCATCTGTAGCTACAATTACTTTATTTAACAGCTTGCTTTTAGCTGCCTGTTCGTACACCCGCTGTATCATGGTTTTACCTTTAATGTCAATCAAAGGTTTGCCAGGAAAACGGCTGCTGGCGTATCTTGCAGGGATTATTCCTACTATCATATATTTCAGGCTTGTGTAATTTCGTTATCCAGCAGTGTGTAAGATAAAGTGGGGATTTGTTTTTTTATATTCAGGTATGCCTGGTAAGGTTCACTGAATTTTATCCGGTGGTCGATGGCTGTTTCATAATTGTTCGTCATTACCATTATCATCTCTGATAGCTCTCTTAAAGCATTGTTGTTGCCATCAAAATAGGTAACATAATCTACCAGCCTGTTATTTTTTGCATATTCTATCAATAATGGATTGGCAGCTCTATTTACCATCATTCTTACACCTACTAACCTGGCAACTGATAAATCCAGTACATCGTCAAATACAAACATTACTTCGGCTGGAGAAATATTATGTTGTTTACACAAATGCAAAATTGCTTTTTCTTTATGAGCTACTTTATAATAAATGGAGTTAAAGTTTTCCCGCCTGGCATATGAAAAAGCTAATTGATTATTTTCACCGGTAATGATTGCCGATATAGGTATTTTCTTATTTAGCAGGTGATGGTTGAAGCGTATGAGGTTAATGCCCATTGAATCTACCTCGCTAAAAGTGCTGTGGCCATCAATGTTTTTTTGCCCATTATTAAATACACCATCCCAATCAAAAACGAATGCTTTTATAGTTCTGAATTTTTGCCTTAGGGCTGTAGAGTTAATAACAAATTCTCCGTTAAAATAATCTTCAATTTTAGAACTAAATTGCATGGTATTAATGGTTAAGTTGTTGTTGGATTGGATACATTTCAAATCCGATACCTTTTGGTTGAAGCAGGCTGCGGCCACACCAGTCAAATCAGTCTGCAGTGGGCAGTGTCCCCATCGCCCACTGTATTTATAAATCTTCCAATAATAATGTTATTCAAAAAATAAGCCATCGTAAAAGGATGGCTTATTTTTTATTTAGATTCTAAATCCTGTATGTCCAGCATACCGATTGGTTTGCCGTTATCTGTTACCAGTATTGTATCTACGTTTGTTTTTTTAAACATTGCAGCAGCATCATTCAGCAATAAATTACCTTCAATACTAACAGGTGTTTTGTATTGCAAGTTACCTAATTTTTTATCTAAAATAGTTGGTCCATCAGTTTGTAAATGTCTTCTTAAATCACCATCGGTAAATACACCTTTTACCTGCATATCAGCATCAGCAACTATTATAGCACCAAAGCCGTATTCGGTCATTTTAACAATGGCATCTTTTACATTTACAGTAGAGGCTACTATCGGATTTACCCCATTAATGGCTTCGTTTACCTTCATTGTCATCAATTTGGTATCCTGCAAAAACTGCTCTGTACCCAAGGTGGTAAAATGATTCTCCGTTAATGTTTTTAAAATTTTCAGTGGAACAGTAATTGTATGTGCACCCACCTGTAATGCGTTGCGTACATGTTCACTATTGCGTACGGAACTGAACATTATTTTAGTATCATATCCATAATGATTAACTGCATCTACACATTGCTCCACCAGTCCCAGGGCATCTTGCCCCTGATCCTGTAAACGGCCAACCAGCGGGCATACATACGTAGCACCTGCATGCATGGCCATATAAGCCTGTTGCAGGGAATATACCAGGTGAACATTTACCAGCAAACCATCTTTACGTAGCAGTGCACATGCTCTTACACCTTCTAAAGAAACCGGAATTTTAAAAACAGTTTTTGTAGGATCAAGACCAAGATTCAACTGGCGATGCGCTTCTTTCACTACATCTTCTGCGGTATTGCCCAGGGCCTCAATTTGAAGCACCGGTACCATTTTCGACAGCTTTACAATCATACCGTCAATATCGGTTATGCCTTCCCTTTGCATAAAAGTTGGAGTGGTAGTAAGGCCATTTAAAAAGCCTAGTTTAAATCCTTCTTCAATCTCTTTAAGGTTGGCTGAATCAAGGTATAATTCCATAAATAAATTTTTAATGTGCGGCGAAAATAGTTATTAATTTGTGAATAGTCAATGGTTAATAGGGAATAGCCAATTCATACTTATTAGGTGATATCAAACTATTTAGCCCTATACTTCAATTCTATTGCATGCAACTCAATTAAAGGTTTTAAAAATTCTTCCAAATCGTACATGGAGAGTTGGCTGGCGGCATCGCACAAAGCATGAGTTGGATCCGGATGTACTTCAATAAAAATACCATCCACTCCCGCTGCAACTCCTGCACGGCTTAGTACCGGCAAGAATTCCCTGTTGCCACCTTTTGCATCAGAACTAGGAATGCCGTATTTACGAACGCAGTGTGTAATGTCGAACACTACAGGATAACCAATTTTATTCATGTGGTAAAAGCTCCTTGGATCAACCACCAGATCGTTGTAACCCATGGTATAGCCTCTTTCTGTTAAAATGATCTGGTCATTACCAGAGTCAACTAATTTACCCACGGGGTGCTTCATATTATCAGGCGCCAAAAACTGGCCATGCTTTACATTGATAACCTTACCTGTTTTAGCTGCTGCTACTAACAAACCGGATTGCATACACAGGTAGGCAGGAATCTGCAGTACATCACAAACTTCCGCCGCAGCGGCTGCCTGATCGGGATAGTGAATATCGGTTAACAAGGTAAAGCCAAACTGCTCTTTTACTTTGGCTAAAATACGCATACCCTCTGCAAGGCCGGGGCCCTGGTAGTAACTTAAACTGCTGCGGTTATCTTTGGAGAAAGATGATTTATAAATGACAGGAATGTTTAGTTTTTCACTTACTTCTTTCAGTTTCTCTGCAGTCTTCATCATGATGGATTCTTCTTCAATCACACAGGGACCGGAGATTAGGAACAGTTCATCTGCTCCGCAATTGATGTTGCCTACTTTTACTTTTTTTGCGCTCATAATTTGTATTTATTTACCACAATAATTTAATTGGGTACATTAAAAATTTTTATCTTTTGAAATAATGGTTAAATTTTCGGTGATGGATTGTGCAATGATTATTCTATTAAATGGATCACGGTGATGGAATTGCAGCCTAAAAACTTCATTGATGTGAGCAAAATTACAGGCAATATTTTCAGTGAGAGAATGTCTATACTTTTTTCTAAATCTTTAAATTCAGTTTGCAATTCAAGTTTATCTGAACTTATTTTTATGGAAAGTTCCCATAAAGAAGCAATACATACGTAACAATCATTATCCAAATCTCTTATTGTTTCAACTAATTTCGCTGGTAACCTTTCGCTACCTTCAAGAAACCATATAAATGTAT
>JAYTTM010000016.1:0-10734 GCA_043745055.1 Chitinophagaceae bacterium
CCACCAGTTCCTGCGCCGTACATACTACCACCTGGCCCCTTTAATATTTCTATTTTGCCAATATTATTAAAGCCTACCTGGTTAAGGTAGGTATTTCCGTTAGCATCGGTAAACGGTATGCCATTCCAATAAACTTTTATGTTACGTACTCCAAATGGACTCCGCAATAAATTACCCCGTATGCTAAAGCGATAACTACCCGGGCTGCGTTCATCCATCTTAACACCCGGTACGGTATTTACTGCAGCCACAATACTGGTATTACTATATCGCTCAAGGTCTACTTTGTTTATAACACTTATTGTTGCAGCCATATTCTTTAAAGCTATATTGCCTTCATAAGCCTTTACCACAGCCTCTTCCAAAAATGTGGTTGATTTAGAAAGTACAATGTTAACAGCTTGCTCCGATTTATAGACAGCTATTTGAGTTTGAAAACCAACAAATGAAAAACTTATTATAATGGTGGAGACTGTACTGGTAAATTTAAAATATCCTGAGCTATCCGAAATGGCAACCGCTTTTTTATCAGCACTAATAGTAACGCCTTGCAACGGTACTTTGTCGGCATCAGTTATTGATCCTGTAAAAACATATTGTGCAGATGCACTTGCAGAAAAAATTAGAGCAATAAATAAAAAAGCAAGTATTTTTTTTTGCATGGGAATTTATTAACAAAAAATTTTAAAATAAGTTGCAAGTAACATCAAATACCAAGGGAAGTAAAACCTTTTTTCTCTGCATTATATTTTGTTGTCAGCTTTCCTAAATATTTCTTTTAACTGGTACAGGCAATTGATGCAAAGGCAGTCATCAAATTTTAACTGAATAAAATATTTTTCTTCCACCGTTAGCTCAATTTCGCTACACTGGCATAAATGAATACTGCCCACTTTGCATTCAAAACTTTTGTTGCATCGTGGGCAGTATTTTTGTTCGTGATGGCACATTTTTAATGGTTTATTACAATGTCCATTTTACACCTGCAGTCATATTAAATCTCCTGGAATTATAACCCAGCACATCAAAAAACTTTTGGTTGGTAATATTCCTTAAGTCAACAAATAAATATACTGAAGGGTTAACAGCAAAACCGGTGTACACATCAATAGTTGAGTAAGCCTTCATTTCTACAGGTAAAGCCTCAAACTGACCCTCATATCTTTTACCTACAGTATGAAGGCTTGCGCTGAAATATAATTTTTTAGTTGCCTGGTATCCTGCAGTAGCATTTAGAGCATGGGTTGGGCGCCGGAATAAATTATTATAAGTAGTATCCCCAATGATAGAATAGGAATAAAATACCGGGTCAAATTGATATTTCCAGGTATTTACTTTACCGGTGATATAGCTGTAGTTGGCATTTAAAGAAAATTTCCCGCAACGCAATCCTGCTTCCAGTTCCAGCCCTTTGTCGTTTTGCTTATTATTATTAAAATAACTGTTGGTGGCAAGGTTATAGTCTATGCCGTTTTTTATTGTGCGGTAAAAATAGACTGCCCGAAAATTATACTTTTTGTCTGCATACTGAACACCGCTTTCGTAAGTAACAGATTTTTCAGCTTCCAGTTTCCTGTTTTCAACACCCGGGCCAAAAAGCTGGTACAGGGAAGGAGCTTTAAATGCAGAAGATATATTGGCAAACAGTTTCCATTTGTCATTGATATTGAAGGATGGATTGAAGGTATAAGTAAAGCTGTTGCCATATTGGCTATGTTTATTAAAGCGTCCTCCAAGCTCTACATTAAATCCATCAATGTTTTTTATAAGGAAAGATGCAAATGCACTGTACATATTATTTTTTACAGAGTCTTTTCCAATGTTGGTTTTATAGGGGCCATATGCACTGATAGATAAATAATCCTGGGTACTGTTTTGAGAACGGTAATCTGCGCCGGCTACTAATTCAATTTTTTTTGACAAAGGCTGTACAGTATAAGCTTCTGTAAAAAATGAATTGCCCACATATTTCTCCTTGCTATAACTGCTAAAACCACTTACGTCGAAAGAATCATTTACATATTGTCGTTCACTGCTGTTATAATTCGTATTGAAAAAAACAGTTCCTTTCCCTGTTTTATATTGTGCATTTATGCCTGCCTGTACATTGGTGAGGGCGCCGGTATAATCTTTATCATCCGTAAACGCACCTCCGTCGAGATCTGTGGTATAATGGCTGTACTGGCCATTGAGCCGTACTTGTAATTTATCGCATAGGGCTGCAGTAAAGTTTCCGGTAATGGCATTTTGTTTAAACCCATCCTTATCAAAATTCTTATTGCCAATGCTGTCGTAGGCCGTTGAGAAGCCTTTACTGTTTAAATAATTATAATTGATATTGAAAGAAGTAGATTTTGATTTTCCATTGATTCCAACATTGCCACGGTAAGTGGAATAACTGCCTGCACTAAAACCACCATACACACCAATCGGTTTTGATCCACTTTTTTTTGTAATGATGTTAATTACACCAGCCACTGCATCGGAACCATAAAGAGTAGATTGCCCGCCTTTTAAAATTTCAATCCTTTCAATACTTTGTACAGGCAATTGATTAAGATCGAACCCGGCACTAATGTAGGAAGCATCATAAGCCGGTACCCCGTCTATCAAAAGCAATACTTTACCCGACCCTCTAAGGTAAAGTTCCTGGTTGCTGCCCAGCGTATTTTGTGAGCCGGGAACTACGATGGAAGTTTGCTGATTGAGAATGTCACCAACTGAAAGACCAAAACTTTTTTCCAGCATTTCTTTTGTAATCACTGTAATTACTTTGCCGGTACTACTTTGTTTTTGTGGATACTTGTTAGCAGTAATTACTACTTCATCTAAATTGCTAACAGTAGTGTCTGTTACTTGTGCCGGCAGTTTTTGTTGCGCCTGCAAATGGTTGCTGAATACTACAGCAGCCACAATAAAAATTTTCTTTTTCATTTTATAGAAAATGTTTTTTTGTAACTGCTTCCGTGGAAATAGTGGTTGGTGAAAACACAAACCACGGCTAACCGTTGGCGTGCTCACCAATACCGTGAAATATAAATGCCTTACAGCGCTTACACTCCATGCCTTTCACCCGAAAGCCGTGAATGATAAATATGATTGCTGGCAGGTCTTCTGGCTTGGCTTATGTTGAATACCTTCCCGTTGATTTACAACAGTGGTATGAAGATTCAACATGGTAAAAGAGAATACATAACAATGAAAACTTCGAAGAATTCACCATTGCCTATTCACTATTCACCTATTCCTTACAGCTACGGGGATAGCGCCGGTCTTTCACCGGACTTCCCTTTTAATCCTCCGCCTGAGGCGGAAAAACCAACATCGGTGCAAATGTGCCATTATAATTTTCATCTGCCAAATTAATCACGGCACTAGGGGTTGATAAAAACAAAAGCCACTGACTGGCAGTGGCTTTTCCTAAGAAAACTTTAATTCATTTATTCATCAGCCTTTTTGCATTCTCCGGCAATGTTGTGGAAAATTTCATGTGCCTCTGTTATCAAATGCGTTAAATCTTTGTCGCTCATATTAGCACCTACATATTTTTTGATACTGGCGCATTGCTTCACCAGTTTCTTTAATGCTGCGGTTGTTTCTGTTGGCTTATAATTGTAAGGTATTGCAGATGCCTGCCAGTTTTTAGCAGTAATGTAAAGGCTATCGGCTTTTTCTCTTAATGGCTGCAGGTTTCCTTCTTCAGCAGGATGAAAAGTAGCAGCCATAAAAGAGTGAAATGTTTTCATCTCCGGCCACACAGCAGTTTTTGTTTGTGCAAAACCAATGACTGGTAAAAAAGCGATTATTAGTACGGCTAATTGAAATACTTTTTTCATGCTGGTAATAATTTGTACAAAAATAGTAGAATATGATTGTGGATGTTTAGCTAGTTCAGAAAAATAATGCTTAAATACAATTTTATATAAATTGATTTTATGCTTCTTTTTTACAATCAGTTTCGCTTATCTAAAAAAGAAATTTAAGCTTGCACATCCATTTTGCTTTTATATATTGAAAATATATTACCACCTGTTATAGCTTCAAAAACTACTAAGCTGTTTTTTATTTTAGATGATATTGATGGGATAGGCAATTGGGATGGGGATTTTATGGAACGACTGCTACCAGGGCAGTATGGAATATACCTCTGACTTTTTTATACCTAAATATCGAATTGACTAAAACTTAATTTTACATTAGCTTATCATTATACAGCCGCATTATTTTAGTGTTTAGATAAATAATGTGGTTATGGTTATAAACGCTTTAGATTTCTTTCTTTTTTCTACAAATGATGCAGTATGCCCTGGTAAGTAATAGGTCTTTTGGATATTGGGATAGTTCTTCCTGTACATCCGTGGTAAGGAATTTCTCTCCCTCTTTGCCATTAGGATCATGATTAACATCCCTTCCATCAAATAGCAGCACTTCTAAACCTGCATCCTCTGCTCCCTGCTTATAATCGGCAGGTTGTAACTTGTTTAGGTATATATGGGTAGGAAAAAGATTTTTTCTCAAATGATCCCATGGGGGTACATTTAGTGAAGGATTTACATCAGGAGCACTCCATTCAAGAAAATGTCCGCCACTGATACTGTAATAATTATGTATTCTTCCGTAAAATAATCCATTCTGCTTCAACAACCGCTTTACTTCCATAAAATATTGTTTCACATCCCCAACATGCTCCAGCACTGCATTCGATGCTACAAGGTCATAAGTATTATTGGGTAAAGGATAACTGGTGCCATGTGGGTCGCTAATAATAAATTGTATTTTTTTTACAAAAGGTTTTAAACTGCTGCCTGCAGTATTATATAAATGCTTGAAATAGTTTTTATCAAACAAAACCCTTCTAAACATGGATTTGAATGCCCTTTTTAGGCCATTATATCTTACCAGGTTCCAAAAGTAAATTGGAGCCAGGTCTGGTTTTACATAACTCAAATCTAGTGCAGTTACATCCGCACCTTCAGATGCTGCCGCTAAGGAAAATGGGAACCTGCAACCACAGCCCAAATCAAGTACCTCTTTCCCTGTCATTTTAGAAAGACCAAATTTTTGCAGCTCGTACAATGCCTTTTTGTAAACATTTTTATAATCATGCACTGCATGTTCTTTGTTCCAGCGCAGGTGGTAGTTATATACATCAGAAAACTCCCTGAATAAATTGTGCTTTGCCATAATTTTTTCTTTTAAAAGTTTTTAATAATAAAAGAACAGGCTATGTAAGATTAACAGAACAGCCACGATAATTGTGCCCCATTATATTTAACTGTTTATTAGTATTTGCCAGTTAATTGGTTAGTCAAAACGTAGAAAAGTTGTGGCTGGTAATACCCGAATTGTGGATTTAAATACTCACGAATAACAGCCATCTAATTTGTGCAGTTTAACTAACTTTTTAAAGGCAAGTTTTATTTATAGAATTCCAATTCTCCAATTTCTTTTAGCTGAACTATTTAAAGTGATGAATAATTTGAATGAATGTTAACTAAATCGTCGACGCTAAGTGAAATAGATATTATAAAGTATCTGAAATTCCAATTTACTTAAATACCTCTTTTCACTCAAAGCTGTTGTTGATATATTTTTTGAATCTGTTTCGCTTTTATTCAAAAAATTATGACGCTTGAACAGCGCCAAATTTTCCCTGTTTCAAAAATTACACTATCTTCCAAGCATGGTTACAAAAACTAACAAACTCAATCTATTTTCTTTTACTATGATTGTGGTAGGCCTTGTTATTGGGATGGGCATTTTTAGAACAGCCGCTACCAGCGCTAAAGATGCGGTAGAGCCTTCTGTTTTTTTCAGTGCCTGGATTGTTGGTGGTATTGTTGCGTTATGTGGTGCACTTACTTATGCAGAAATTGGCAGCCGCTATCCGGTTACCGGCGGTTATTACAAAGTATTTGCAAAAGCATATCACCCCAGCATTGCCTTTGCTATCAACTGTTTAATATTGGTTAGCAATGCTGCCAGCCTAAGTGGTGTAGCGCTGATTGGAAGCGGTTATTTATTAAAATTATTCCCTGGTACGTGGACGGATATTGATAAAGCTTTGGTTAGCTGCGTAGCAATCATTGTTTTTTATTTCATTAATTTAAGAGGGCTAAAAATGAGTTCTGCAGTACAAAATATTTTGATGATTATAAAAATTACTATGATTGTAGTATTGATTGCTGCGTTATTTTTCCCACAGCATTATGCGGTGCAAACCACCAGTCAGCTTATCGCACCGCAATCAACCGGTTTCCCCGATTGGATCAAAAGCCTTGGCGTAAGCCTCATTGCAGTTTCATTCACCTATGGCGGTTATCAGCAAACCATCAATTTTGGTAACGAGGTAGACCGGCCTGCAAAAACAATTCCCAAAGGAATTTTTATTGGAATTTTTATCATCATCATTTTATACCTGCTGGTAAACCTTAGTTATTACAAACTGGTAGGTTTTCAGCAAATGAAAGGTGAAAAAGAAATAGCCTATGTGGTAATTGATAAAATATTCGGACAAACAGGTGCCAGCATTTTTTCTGTTTTTCTTTTTTTTGGAGTGCTCTCTTATGTAAATGGCCTGCTAATGAGTAACCCCAGGGTAATGTATGCAATGGGCGATGATAATAGCCTGCCAAAACAATTTGCCAAACGGAATGAAAAAACGGGTGTATTTCCCTTTTCTCTTACCGTATTTGCTGCTATGTGTTTGGTCATTTTATTTTTCTCCCAGCAGTTTGAAAAGATATTAACCTTCACCATTTTTCTTGATTGTTTTGGTATGGTGTTAAGTAGTGCCACTATTTTTTGGTTTCGTAAAAAAACAAAACACCTGGATGATACCGGCATCTATAAAATGAAATTATTTCCGTTATTTCCGGTGATATTTATGGCTGCTTATTTATTTGTTGGTGTAAGCATTACCATTGCAGATCCTACTGCTGCGCTAATTGGTATTGGAGTACTTTCAGCATTTGTACTAATCTATTTTTTAACTCACCGAAAAATAACAGTGTGACAGGTTACATTAATCTTGATTTTATTTCTGGCATTTAATATTTTACAATGGACATTTCTTACATCATTAACGAACTGGCAGAAGACAGAGAAAATTATTTTAACGCCGTAGCCCCACCTATTATACAAAGCAGCAATTTTGTATTTAATAAAGTGGATGATATGCGGAAGGCATTTGCCGATGAATATTCCACCTACCTGTACAGCCGTGGCCTAAACCCAACTGTTGATATACTCCGAAAAAAATTAGCCGCATTGGATGGTGCAGATGATTGCCTTGTGTTTAACAGTGGTGCTGCTGCTATCTTTGCTGCGGTGCTGGCCAATGTAAAAACCGGCGACCATATTGTTTCCGTTGACAAACCTTATACCTGGGCACAAAAAATGTTCAATGATATTTTGCCGAGGTTTGGTATCACCACATCTTATATTGATGGCCGGGATATTGAAAATTTTGAAAGGGCCATCTTGCCTAACACAACGGTAATTTATCTGGAAAGTCCTAACAGCTGGGACTTTGCTTTACAGGATTTAAAAGCAGTTGCTGAGCTGGCAAAAGCAGAGGGAATTATCACTATTTGCGATAACAGTTATTGCACGCCCATTTACCAGCGGCCCATTCTATATGGCATTGACTTAACGTTGCAATCTGCCACCAAATATATTGGCGGGCACAGTGATACTATTGCTGGTGTTTTATGCGGTAGCAGTAAAATGATTGAACGGATTTTCAACAGTGAATACATGAATATCGGCAGTGGTATTTCGCCTTTTAATGCCTGGTTGCTGATACGTGGTTTGCGTACATTGCCCATACGTTTAACGCACATTACCCAATCAACTGTTACAATTATTAAGTACCTTAAACAGCATCCATTTGTAGAAGATGTGTTGTTTCCATTTGATGAAAGTTTTCCGCAATACAGTTTGGCAAAGCAGCAAATGCAAGGCGCCTGTGGCCTGCTAAGTTTTTGCATAAAGGCAACCAGCATCAACCAAATAGAAAATTTTTGCGAAAGCCTGCAGCATATTATGATGGCAGTAAGCTGGGGTGGTCACGAGAGTTTAGTAATTCCAAAATGCGCTGGCATTAAACATCAAGATTTTGATGCATCCAATAAAGATCATCGGATGATGCGACTGTATGTGGGATTGGAAGATGCGGATTATTTGATAAGAGATTTGGAGCAGGCGTTTGGGAAGATGTAGTAACTATAAAACAGGCTGTGCAGTCATCACAGTCTCCGTCATAAATCCATGCATCCGCTTTAAAAAATTCCGGAAGTCTTTCATTTGCTTCATATCTTCTACAGGCAAAATAACATTTTTGCATACCTGCGGCGGCTTAGCTTTATTGACGTCTTTTTTTAAAATTTCAACAGTAGTTTAAAATTTTCCTTTGGAAATATGGAGAATTAAAACATCATAATGGGAATTGCTTTAAAAACCAATTACAACTTTGTACAGGTAGAGGCTTCATCTTAAATGAAAGTAATTTCAGGTCATCACTTATAATAAAAACACAATTATTCTGTATACCAAGGTCAAACAAATAATTATCCTTATGATCAGGACTAAGTGCATAAACCGCTTTGCCTGCTTTTACAATACCTAGAGAGGTAATTAGGTTAACAAGCATTAATGCCTGTTTTTCATTCATCCATTTATATTTAACGATTGCATCAAAAGTTTCAGCAAGAAGATAATTATTGACAATAGGAACAAAATTGTATAAAAGCATTCTTTGGACTATAGGGCTTATATCTTTTGCCCTCGCAAACCTTATCCAAACATTGGCATCGATGACGATTTTATACATTTTTCTTGCTGTAGCGATTTTTCATTATTATTTCTACAATATCCTCCTCACTCACATTTTCAAAATTTGAATTTTCAGTAATGGCAGACCATTCATCAGCTATTTCTTTTGAGAAAAGGCTAATGTATAATAGTTTAAGATCCTCTTCGCTTTTGTCCCTTAATTTATCAACCAGCAATGCAAAAGTGGAAGGATTATTTTCTGTAACAATATTCATAGCTATAGTTATTAAAATAAAAGTACAAATTTATTTTGGGTATTTTCAGTCATCATTAAATTGCATAGATTATCACGCATGCAATATTATGCCGTTTGTGGTTGCTCTGCCGTAACAAAACCATGCATCCGCTTCAAAAAATTCCACAGGTTGTTCATTTGCTTCATATCTTCTACAACCAAAATACCATTTTTGCCTACTTGTTTTAGTTTGGCTTTGTTGGTGCCTTTTTGTAAAAACTGCAGCAGTCGGTTAAAGGTTTCGCTTTGAAAATAAGGAGAGTCGGGGTTGCTTACAAAAAAGCCTTTGAGGGTTTCATGCTTTAGTAATAACTTTTCAAAACCCAGCTCTACAGCCAGTTTGCGAACCCGGACGGTGGTAAATAAATCTTCTACCTGGGCTGGTATGGGACCAAAACGATCGAGCATTTCTTTATGGAAATCCAACAGATCATTTTCATTTTCGCAATTGTCCAGTCTGCTATAAAGGCTCAACCTTTCAGTAATACTTTCCACATAACTATCCGGTATCAAAATTTCCAGGTCGGTATCAATGCTGCAATCAGATACAAAATCATCCTGCTTTTGAATTTCTTCTTTAAACAAATCCCTGAAGCTGGAACGCTTTAATTCTCTCACTGCTTCATCTAAAATTTTCTGGTACATTTCAAAACCAATCTCTGCAATAAAACCACTCTGTTCTCCACCGAGCATGTTACCTGCTCCCCTGATATCGAGATCTCTCATGGCAATTTGAAAACCACTTCCAAGGTCACTGTATTGTTCTAAAGTTGTCAATCTTTTCCGGCTATCTTCCGGCAGTGTACTCATGGGTGGCGCCAATAAA
Source organism: Chitinophagaceae bacterium (assembly GCA_043745055.1). GTDB lineage: Bacteria > Bacteroidota > Bacteroidia > Chitinophagales > Chitinophagaceae > Ferruginibacter. The sequence continues at coordinate 9,897 of JAYTTM010000016.1, forward strand.
TAACAAAAGGCTTTACGGTTGCTTCTGCCAACTCTTCCACGCAACTGGTGCAAATCACTCAAACCAAACTGGTGGGCATTGTTTACAATGATGGTGTTTACATTTGGAATGTCCACACCACTTTCTACTATGTTGGTACATACCAGCACATCGTACTTTTTATCCATAAAATCGAGGATGGTATCTTCCAGCTGATCGCCTTCCATTTGCCCGTGTGCAAAGGCAATACTTACATCGGGACAAAGCCCCTGGATGAAACTCTTCATTTCGGCCAAACCCTTTACCCTGTTGTGTATAAAGAAAACCTGTCCGCCTCTTTCGGTTTCATAATAAATCATATCCCGGATGGCATCTTCATTAAATACCATTACCTCTGTTTGTATTGGCTGCCGGTTGGGTGGCGGCGTATTGATGATGCTTAAATCCCTGGCGCCCATCAAACTGAATTGCAAGGTTCTTGGTATTGGGGTAGCAGTCAGCGTGAGTGAGTCAACCGTTGTGCGCAACTGCTTTAATTTTTCTTTTGCAGCTACACCAAACTTTTGTTCCTCATCAATAATCATAATGCCGAGGTTCTTAAACTGCACATCTTTACTCAATAAAGAATGGGTGCCGATGATGATGTCAATTTTGCCTTCGGCCAATCTTGCCAGCGTATCTTTTTTTTCTTTAGCCGATTTAAACCGGTTGATAAAATCTACTGTTACCGGGAAATCTTTTAACCGCTCGCTAAAGGTTTTAAAATGCTGATAAGCTAAAATAGTTGTTGGCACCAAGATGGCAGCCTGCTTATTATCACAGCAGGTTTTAAAAGCCGCACGGATGGCTACTTCTGTTT
>JAYTTM010000017.1:0-10724 GCA_043745055.1 Chitinophagaceae bacterium
CTGTAATTCTTTTTATATCCCAGAAAACTTTGTATCACACTATCACCACTTCTGTACTCCACAGAAAAAATACAAAGCAAGCCAATGATTACCAGTAAGGCGTACAGCCATACCAGCAGCCAATCAACGCCTTTGCCTATCTCCGGATCTCTTTGTTTCATTTGTAAAATAGTATTATGATTTTACCGTGTCTTTTACTTCCGGTTTCTTTTTATCACCTGGTAAAATACCTTCTATGTTAATTTTGGGTTTTGTTGAATTACTATCTTTAACAGGTAATTCTTTTTTGGCAGTTTCTTTATCAGCCTTCATTTTTTCAAGTGCATCCTTTTCATCCTCTTCATCCATACCCAGCGTATCTTTTATTGTTTTAAGAAATCCCTTCGCTGCCAGGTAAGCAGAATCTTTGGCATGGCGCAAAGAATCCTGTGTTCTTAAGGCAGCATAAATTCTGGTGGGTATCAGGTTAAGGTTTGATAGTTGTTCAATCCTGTCTAGCCGTGGTTTTTCGGTGATGGAGTCCTTGAGGTATTTTTCTATCAGCAAACCAACAATTGGGGCTGCATAAGTGCCACCAAAGCGGCCACTGTTTTCTACTACACACATAATAGCAATTTGTGGATTTTCTCTGGGAGCAAAGCCGCAAAAGAAAGCATGGTTGGGTTGTTTTACACCCCTGAAATAGTTTTCAACAGTACCGGTTTTGCCGCAAATATTTATGCCGGGAACTTTTGCTGCTACACCGGTTCCTCCGTCTACAACACCCTGCATACCATCATGTACTGCTTCAAAAATACTGTCTGGAATATCAATAGCGCTGTGTTGCTGACGGTATTGGGCAAGTATGCCAAATTTATCTCCTCCTTCAATGGAATCAACCAGGTGAGGTGTGATATAATGACCTTTATTGGCTATATAAGCCATCTCATTAGCTACCTGCATAGGCGTAACATCTACCTCCCCCTGCCCAATACTTACGGACCGGAAGTTGCAGAAATTCCACCTGCCCTTTCCATATACTTTATCGTAATACGCTGGTGTTGGTATAAGTCCTCTTTTTTCAGATGGCACATCAACACCCAATTTATGGCCAAGGCCAAATGCATTCATATACCTTGCCCATACTGCCAGGCTGCTATCCTGGTTGGGATATTTAGAATTGGTGATTACCCTTTGCATTACGTTGGCAAAATAAGTATTGTCAGAAACCCGTATAGCACTCCGCAAATTAAATGTACCAAAATCCAGACAGCGCATAGGATGAGCACCGCCACAGCCATAAAATGCGCCTCTACATAAAAACTGTGTGTTGGTAGTAATTACTTCTTCATGCAACCCTATGAGCGCCTGTAGTGTTTTAAAAGTTGACCCCGGAGAATAAGTGGCACCAACCGATCTGTTGAGCAATGGTAATGCAGGGTTGAGCAGCAATTCCTGAATATGTTTTTTTCTATCAGCGCCGGTTAAAAATTTGGGCTTAAATGTTGGGCTGCTCACCATACATATTATGCCACCGGTTCTTGGGTCAATTGCTACTATCGATCCCAATTTATTTTCCATCAGTTTCTCCCCTAGCGCTTGTAATTCTATGTCCAGAGAAGTGTGCATATTTTGACCAGCAATTGCGGCCGTATCAAACTTGCCATTTTCCAACTTTTCGGTAAGCCGGTTTTTATTATCTCTTTTCCAGTATTCAATACCACGCTGGCCCATTAGTACTTTTTCGTAGGTACGTTCCATGCCGGTTTTGCCTGCATAATCACCTGTTTGGTAGCCTTCGCTTTTATGGTTTTTTAAAAAGTTGGTATCTACTTCAGATAAATAGCCTAATATATTTCCACCAGCATCAAAAGGATAACTTCTTACCGGACGCTCCTGCAGATAAAAGCCTGGGGCAAACTTGTACATGGCTTCATTAAGCATGGCCATTTTTTGGTCGCTAAGCAACCCATCAAATACAGATGACCTGCTTCTGCCGTTTTTAATAATTACTTCTACTACTTTTTTATTAAACTGGGTGGTATCTATCTCTAAAATTCTACACAGCGAAAAAGTATCTACCCCCTTTAGTTTATTTGGTATAATCATCAAATCGTAGATGGTGGTATTTTGTAAGATGGGCCTTCGTTTGCGGTCATACACAATGCCTCTGTCAGGATAAATCACCTTACGGAATTTACCCTGATCATCTGCCATAATTTTATACTTGCTGCTAAAAAGCTGCAGGTTCATCAGTTGTAAAATTATGATGAAAAACATGCCGGCAAATACCAGCATTATTATATTTTTACGGTTTTGATTAAATGCAGACATCTGACTCTTCCCCGCTAAATAGCGGGGCGTTTTAGTTTATTATAATTGTTAGAGAATTCATTTTATCAGGAATTAGCCTTTTTTAATCTTTCCACTTCAAAGATATTCAAATCGTTATTTAAACAATTGGGGGCATTTCAAATATGATAGCAACCGTATGTTGAGGCTCCGGGTGGTTGGTAGAGACGGCAACCACGGCCCAGCCTCGGTCGGTGTCCACACCGGCCGAAAGCGGGAGCGACAATTTGAAATACACTCAAAAAATTCAATATTGTTACGTTTGCAAATTGGTTCATTAAATTGTGTTTGTTCTAAATTTTTGTTTGCGAGAAAAAAGTAACTCGGTTATAAAAATTAATGCAAGGCTTATGATGGTACTAAGCAATGTTTTCACAATAAAATACCAGGCATTGCCAAATTCCAATGCTTCTAACAAAAATAACCAGCCATGATGTATGAGTGTTAGCAAACCTGCATAAACCAAATAAGGAAATATGCCACCCATACTGCGGGCACTGGGTTCCTCGAAATTGGATTCTGCACCTTCCTGAGGTATTAATACATTTATAATAAAAGGCCTTATATAAGCAATCAACACACATGCTGCTGCATGAAAACCAGGGCTGTGCCTAAAACTATCCAATGTAAAACCCAAAGCAAAAGCAAGTATCATTTGCAGCGTGCGATTAAGCTTAAAGGGCATCCACAAAATAAAAAGAAAATAAATGTATGGCGTAACCATCTGGTGCAGGTGAATTTTATCCAATACAAAAAATTGCATCAGTATAAGTAATGCAAAACGTACTATATTTTTTACCAGTGTACTCATATTTTGCTGCAGGCTTATTGCTAATTATTGATTTTACTTTTTGCTTTTTCCAGCAACCTGTTTATTTCGTCTTTTTGTGCATTGTCTATAGCATAAACATATTGCAGGTTATAAAAATTAGCAGCCGATTTTATTTTTATGATAAAGTTATTGGTACTTTTATCGGGGTATATTTGGTCTATTACACCAATTATTTTACCGAACGGAAAAGTAGGAGTAATACCACTTGTAATAACAGTATCTCCTCTTTTGGCCTTGGCACTTTTTCTTACATTTATAAAAGACAGATAGTTGGGTTCTTTACCATCCCAAATGATGGAACCGCCACCCAATGGATCGTTCTTGAGTAGTCCACTTATCCTGCTATCCTTGTGCAATAAACTCATTATAACTGCAAAGTTTTCGCTTACCTCTGTTATAATGCCTACCACGCCATTGTTGGGGTCTATCACTCCTTCATCTTTACGCAATTGCTGGGCTGCACCCCTGTTTAATACAATAAAATTATTTTGAGTAGTTACCGAGTTGGATACTACCTTGGCTGCCTGGTATAGCCATTTGCGCTTATTACCCAATGTATCAAAAGGTATAGAATCGGTAATTACCTGGTTAGCTGTATCGGGGTTTTCGAAATTTGCTTTTAATTGATTTCGCAGCCATTCATTTTCTTTCTTCAGTGCTTCATTGCTTTTATTTAGCTGAAGAAAATTATCTACTTTATTGTATTGCTTGTTTACCCTTCCGGTAACTTCATTCATATAAGCAGAACCAACCGCCTGATGATATTTATTGTAGTTTATGATTAAATAAATACAATAAATCTGCAACAACAAAAAGAAAAGGAAATTAAAATACCGGCGGATAAATAAAAAAATATTACGCATGGGATTTTCCTCCTATGGCTATTTTTATTGAAAGGCATATCTTTTGAATGAAAAAAAAATAGGCGAATAAAATGGAAGCAATTGAACAAACACGGAACGGTAAATTTTTATAAATTTTTGCCGGATGCAACCTGGTTATTTGAAAATAAAAAATTGCTGGAACAGTAAAATTGTATATGCTGAAACCTGATGTGCAGTACAAGGGTGCGACGCCAATGAAGCCTGATAGCATTACTTCGGCCGGGTCCATAATGTTTATGTGCTTTTAAAAATAAAAAAACAGTTATTTTAATAGTATCAACACTGATTACCGCATTACAAAAGGATAGCGATCGTAGTTTTTAAGTGCTATACCAGTACCTCTTACCACACTTTTAAGTGGATCATCCGCAACATGTACGGGTAACTTAATTTTAGCAGCAATCCTTTTATCGAGGCCACGTAGCAATGAACCACCGCCAGTTAAATATAAACCTCGGCGGTAAATATCACCAGCCAACTCCGGCGGGGTTGTTTCTAAAGCTTTTAGGATAGCTTCTTCTATTTTGAAAATACTTTTATCAATTGCTTCGGCTACTTCCTGGTAACTTACAAATACCTGTTTGGGAATACCTGTTACTAAATCACGGCCATTTACAGGGATATCATCGGGTGGATTATCAAGATCTTTAGTGGCTGCGCCAACCTGTATTTTAATTTGTTCTGCAGTACGTTCGCCTATTAATAAACTATGATAGCGGCGAAGTGCCTCCATAATGTCGGCGGTAAATTCATCTCCTGCAATACGTATACTTTGATCGCACACAATACCTGCCAAAGCAATTACGGTTATCCCGGTGGTACCACCGCCAATATCAATGATCATGTTACCTACTGGCTCTTCCACATCTATACCTATACCAAGTGCCGCAGCCATTGGTTCATGTATCAGGTAAACCTCTTTGGCTCCTGCCTGCTCGGCACTATCTCTAACGGCACGTTTTTCTACTTCTGTAATACTGCTGGGTATGCAAATCATCATACGCCAGCTTGGTGCAAACAATGGTTTTTTGGGGTAGATCATTTTGATCATTTCCCGTATCATTAATTCGGCAGCGTTAAAATCTGCAATTACGCCATCCTTCAACGGCCTGACTGTGCGGATACTTTCGTGAGTTTTTTCATGCATCATCAATGCCTTTTTACCCACAGCCAAAATATTTTTAGGATTATTTCTGTCGAGCGCTACTATTGAAGGTTCGTTTACCACCACCTCATCGTTAAAGATGATAAGGGTATTGGCAGTTCCCAAGTCCATGGCTATTTCCTTGGTGAAAAAATTAAATAGACCCATATTGTATATAGAGAAAAATTAGATGAAATTAATAGCGGCAAAGTTGACGTAAATAATTTGAATTAACAACGTGAAACCCTTTATTTTTCAACATTTTACCGAAACTTTGTGCAAAAACATTCAGCATCAAACCCTTTATGATCAAGCATCTTACTAATTAACTTAGTTTTAATTTATAGGCCGGTGTTATTTTTTTTGATAAGTGGGTGGTAAAGGCTTAAAATTATTTTTTTACTGGTGCTCTAAAAACTCATAGCCAATATCATCCCGGTAATAAATTTCATCAAAAAAGATATGCTCCAACACATAAATAGATTGCTCAGAAGCTTCCTTAATATTGTCGCCTAAAGATGTAATTGCCAATACCCTTCCGCCATTGGTTACTATATTTTCACCCTCCTGCTTAGTGCCAGAATGAAAAATGAGTGTACCAGGCAGGTTAATATCATCTAAGCCGTTTATAACCATGCCTTTTGTGTACTCATTGGGATATCCGCCACTTACAGCCACCACGGTAACAGCCGTTTGCGGATTTTTCAGGATGGTTATTTCGTTTAACCGTTGCTGTGCAGTAGCCATTAATATTTCCACCAGGTCATTTTCAATCCGGGGTATTATTACTTCCGTTTCAGGATCTCCAAACCGGCAATTGTATTCAATTACAAATGGATCTTCACCCACTTTAATTATGCCAATAAATACAACACCTTTATAATCGAGCTGTTCTTTTTGTAAACCGGTAATGGTTGGTATTACAATTTGTGTTTCAATTTTTTTAAGAAATTCCTCGTTGGCAAAAGGCACCGGACTTACTGCACCCATACCGCCTGTATTGGGACCAGAATCGGCTTTGCCAACCCTTTTATAATCTTTTGCTTCAGGCAATAACACATAATTTTTGCCATCGGTTAGTGCAAATACACTCAACTCAATACCCGTTAAAAATTCTTCTATAACCACTCTTTTGCTGGCATCTCCAAATTTTGCCTGTTGAATCATTAATTCAAATTCTGCCAATGCCTCAATATGGTTTTGGCATATTACCACGCCTTTACCTGCTGCAAGTCCATCTGCCTTTATTACAATTGGCAAAGTATGTTGCTTTATGTACTGTACTCCTTCCAGATAATTGGAAGCATTAAACTCTACATAAGCGGCAGTAGGGATTTGATGCCGTTGCATAAATTCTTTTGCAAATGCTTTACTTCCCTCCAGTTTTGCAGCCTCTTTTGAAGGGCCAAATACCTGTATGTGCTGGGTGGCTGGATTCGCAGCAAAAAAATCGTAAATGCCCCTTACCAGTGGCTCTTCGGGGCCCACTACCAGCATTTCAATTCTGTTATTAATGCAAAAGGAAGATAAGCTTTCAAAATCTGTAATACTGATATCTACATTGATACCAGCATTAGCTGTACCAGCATTACCAGGGGCAATAAAAAGCTCGTTGCACAAGGGGCTTTGTTTTATCTTCCATGCCAGGGCATGTTCTCTTCCGCCATTTCCAATAATAAAAATATTCATATGCTCAAAATAACTTTTAAGATTATTTGTTGTAAATAAGTCACAAAAATAAACGGGTGCCTGCTGTAAACCATATTATTTTTATCAGCGGTTGCATTATTATTTGCAGCAATTTAAAAGATGCGTATAATGTACGGCTTCTAAAAAAGAAATTACCTACTTTGGGGAACTAAAAATATCCACTAATAAAAACTAAATACAACTGTATGCCTCAACAAATAAAAACCGCTAAGCACCCAAGAGGATTGTATGTACTTTTCTTTACAGAAATGTGGGAACGATTTGGATTTTATTTGATGATAGGTATTTTACCGTTGTTTTTAAGAGCAACTGATAAAGGGGGCAAAGGAATGGACAACGCACTTTCTATTGATATAGTGGGATCGTATGTTGCGCTGGTATATTTAACTCCGTTTATAGGTGGATTGATTGCAGACAGATATTTAGGATATCGGAAATCGATTTTTTTTGGTGGCGCATTAATGGCTTTGGGATACCTGATACTTGGCATACCAGGTAGTAATACTTTATTGTTTACCGGATTGGGCCTTGTAATAATTGGTAACGGTTTTTTTAAACCCAATATCAGCACCCTCCTTGGCAATATTTATAATACGAATGAATTAAAATCTAAAAAAGATATTGCTTTTAACATATTTTACATGGGTGTAAATATTGGGGCATTCACCTGCAATTTTGTTGCAGCATATCTTAGAAATAATTACAACTGGGGATATGCATTTACAGCTGCAGGTGTAGGCATGATCCTTGGTTTAATCTGGTTTGCATTTGGGCAAAAATATGTTAAACAGGGTGATGTGATTAAGCCTGTTCAACAGGAGGACATGGCCATGTCTAAAATTATTTTGTATGTTTTTGTACCAGCAATAATTGCAGGTATAATTGGCTGGATGATACCTGGGAATATAATAGGTTCCGATTCGAATGATGCTTTTATATTTGCCTGTGTGCCTATTATTGTTTTCTATTATAGTATTTGGGCAAGATGTAAGGGGTTTGATAAAAAAAGGGTGGGCACCTTATTTACATTATTTGGTGTTGCCATTATTTTCTGGAATATTTACAATCAAAATTCTACTGCACTTACCATTTGGGCAGATACTTACAGTTTTCGTGAACCCCCGCCTGCTGCTGAAAAATTGCTCATCCCCTTTGGCTTTTTAGAAAAAGTAAATACCAACCCAATAGAGGTGCCTGTAATTGATGCACAATTTAGAACAAGCCTTGGGCCTGATGGAAAAGTAAAAACGGCGACAGGCTTAAACCCTTATTTTCAAAATCTTCCAAAAGAAAAATGGCCTGCGGAAGGAGAGGATTTAAAATTAATCTCAACAGAAATTTATCAATCAATTAATCCTTTTTGGATCATACTGCTTACACCAGTAATTGTTGGATTATTTGGGTTTCTCCGGGCCCGTGGAAAAGAGCCTTCCACTCCATCTAAATTTGCCTGGGGTACCATCATAGCAGGGCTTTCATCACTGGTGATGGTAGTGGCCTGTTTATCTACCAACATTTACCAAAGTAAAGTTTCCTCTGCGTGGATATTTGCCACATACGGTGTATTTACAGTTAGTGAATTATTTATGAGTCCGGTTGGGTTATCCCTGGTATCAAAAGTTGCCCCAAAAAGATTTACAGCATTAATGATGGGAGGTTGGTTTATAACCATCTCATTAGGCGGGAAAATATCGGGTATATTAGCTGGGTTTTGGGATCAGTTTGATAACAAAGCAACCTTCTTTGCTATCAGTGCTATTGCTGCAGTTATTGCAGGGTTATTAATGTTTCCTCTTACAAAAAAACTCTCTAAAGTTGTAGATGAAGCTACTGCGCTAAATGACTAAAATATCTTTTTGTTACTAAGGCGGTACTATTTTGTATCGCCTTTTTTATTTATCTTTCTTTTTTTAAAACTACTTTCTGTTTATGTCTGAGAAAAAACCATTTCAACCCTTTGTTTCGCCTGATAGTAAAATGGCTGAGCTAACCGTTAAGTCTATCTTACTGGGTAGTATATTCGGTGTAATATTTGGTGCAGCTACTGTTTATCTGGCTTTAAAAGCAGGCCTTACCGTATCTGCTTCTATCCCCATTGCGGTAATTGCAATTACATTGGGCCGTAAGTATTTTAAAACAACCATTCTGGAGAATAACATTATACAAACAACGGGCAGTGCCGGAGAAAGTATTGCAGCCGGTGTAGTATTTACTTTACCTGGTTTTTTATTCTTAAGCGATGGAGGAGGCGAACAATATTTTAATTATATAACCATACTAACCCTGGCCATATTTGGTGGTATACTGGGAACACTGATGATGATTCCACTTAGGCGTTCATTGATTGTAAATGAGCATGAAACACTTCCCTATCCGGAAGGAACAGCCTGTGGCGATGTATTAAAGGCCGGCGAAAAAGGGGGCGATTTTGCTAAGACTGCATTTTATGGATTGGGCTTTGCCTTTTTGTATGCCATACTACAAAAAGTGTTTCACATAATTGCCGAAACACCCGCCTACATTACCAAACAAACCAGTAAATATTTACAAAGTGCCAAAATAAGCGGGGAAATTACACCTGAGTATTTAGGCGTTGGCTATATCATAGGTCCAAAAATTGCCGGCGTGTTGGTTGCTGGTGGCGTGTTTGCCTGGATGGTGATGATACCATTGTTATCTAAATTGGTTGCACCCGATATTATTGCTGCACAACTAATAAAACTAGGCTACTTAAAAGATTTAATGACAGCAGGTGGCAAGGGCGGCTGGGATCCGGCAGCACATAATTTTAATGATTTTTCGGCAGCAGTTTATTATGCATACGTTCGTCAAATTGGAGCCGGAGCAGTAGCTGCCGGTGGATTTATCACTTTAATAAAAACAATCCCAACGATTGTTTCCTCTTTTAAAGGAAGCTTTGCAAGCATCGGAAAAAATACGGATGGATCAAACACGGAAGTATTAAGAACTGACAAAGACCTTAATATTAAAGTAGTGTTGTTTGGCAGCATTGGCCTTGTTTTATTAATGGCTTTTTTACCTCAATTACCGGGAGACAGCATTGCACAAAAATTACTTATTGGTTTACTGGTGGTAATATTCGGAGCATTTTTCGTAACAGTATCTTCCCGTATTGTTGGGCTGATTGGATCTTCCAATAACCCCATCAGCGGAATGACAATTGCGACTTTGATGGGTACCTGTTTAATTTTTATTGCAGTGGGCTGGACGGGCAAAGCATACGAACCCATGGCCCTGGTAGTAGGCGGAATGATTTGTATTGCAGCTGCCAATGCCGGTGCCACATCGCAGGATTTAAAGAGCGGTTACATTGTGGGTGCAACTCCCCGTAACCAGCAAATTGCACTTTTTGTGGGTGCCATTGTTTCATCAATTGTAATTGGACTAACCGTTAAGTTTTTGGATACCCCAACAGCTGCAATGATTGCTAAAGGCGTAACCAAACATGCTATTGGAAGTGAATTTTATCCTGCACCGCAAGGCACTTTAATGGCCACTTTAGCCAAAGGGATATTATCTTTTAATCTTGATTGGCAGTTTGTGCTGGCCGGTGTTTTTCTTGCAATTGTAATGGAATTGTGTGGTATCAAATCGTTGAGCTTTGCCGTGGGTGCTTATTTACCACTTAGCACCACCTTACCCATTTTTGCAGGTGGTGCCGTAAGAGGTTTAGCAGATATGTACCAGAAAAAGAAACAACTAAAACTGAGTGCAGAAGAAGATGAGTTGGGTAAAGGAAATTTGTTTGCCACAGGCCTGGTTGCCGGAGGCGCAGTGGCGGGTGTAATATTCGCCATCATGG
>JAYTTM010000018.1:0-10715 GCA_043745055.1 Chitinophagaceae bacterium
TGCTTACACTTTTATCCAAAACTTTAAAAGGTTACTAACAGCAGAACCTACCACCAGGAAACTTTTCGGCACTTCATCTTCAACACTATGGAAGGTTGCCAGCCTTGTTCCAGGAGGTTTTTTTTCCAGCTGTCGAAATAAATAACGATTGTAGTAATCAAATAATTCCGTTGAGTACTCAATATAATCATCAATTTTTTCTGTACCCCGCAGGTTTTCATAAAAAGAATTAAAGAAGTAAAAATGGTCATAGTGGGTAAAATCTACCTGCGTAATATTTCCATGAATAAATGAAACGTTTTCCAGTTGCAGCACTTGCCGGGTTGCTTCTGCATGGCTTATTAACTCCTGCCTTTGTTCAACTCCAATATAGGTAGCATAAGGACGGTGACAGGCTGCACCCAAACAAAATTTACCCACACCACTTCCTATATCCAGAATACGGACATTTTTTTCTACAGCTAAAAATTCTGCAGCTTTTTTTGCAACCAACAAAGGGGTCCAGTGTTTGCTGGCCAGTGCCTGAATAGATTGGGGATATAACTGGTTAAGCTCGTAATCAGATCTGGGTTGATTTATAATATTTTTTTTATCTGCAGACAACTATTTATGGTTTAAAGTATATCAATATTTCGCAGCTTACATAATCCTGCTATCCATCGGGCTACAATATTTCTTTTGCAAAGCTAGCTTTCTAAAGGTTCATATGCGGTAAAGCTTATCAATACATAAAGTGATATCTATCAGTTTTATTAAGAGTAGATTTGAAAATCATCACACCTATACATTCAATTGCCTACACCAGGTAAATGTGATTTTTAAAAGTGAAATCTTTATTTACTGATTTGCCTGCCATTGACGTTGAAATATTAACGCTGCCAAACAAAGTAGTAAAGGCAAGATTTTTTTGCACTATATAAAATTGAAAAGGGCTTCAATAAAAATATTGAACCCCTTACTTACTCCGAATACTGTGTGATTTTACCAACTGTTATTCAGTATTAAAACTTGTCATTTCAATTCAACAGCAGCCTTATTATCCTCTATAAATTTTTTAAACAATTTGTTATTATTGGCTGCCTCATATTTTTCATTATAAAACACTTTTATCCCTTCCTTATCTTTAATTAATTCCGGGTTCAATTTGTTGAAATCAAACGGCCCGCAAACTGCCAAATAGCTGGTAGTCTCTTCTTGGTAGGTTGTCTGCATTTTAAATAAAAAATACCGTTGCTGCTTTCCACTTTCGGTAACTATTTTTTCAGTAATAAATTTAAATGTTGCATCGTTTTGTTCATCTTCATCGTACGTATAATTGTATAGGTAACTCTCTGCAAATTGTTGTTGAGTCAAAAATTCTTTGGGATACAATTTTAGCTGTCCAATTTCCTTAAATGATTGATACAATCCAGTTCTGTATTCTAAATTGGCTGCAATTTTTTTAATCTCCAGAATATTTACCGGATTTTTATTTTTAAGCAGCGCCAGCAGGGCATTTTTCTTTATGTACAAATCCTTTGCTTTTACATAATCATTTAGTAAAACAACTGCTTCTTTCGATGGTAATTTTCCAAGTGCTGTAATTACATCCCGGTTAAATGGAGGATATGCATCAACATCGTTTTTCAACTGTTGAATTTGCCTTGCAGCTGTAATTAAAATGCCCCTTTCTTTTACAGAAAAAATATTCTGTTGCAGCAAATTGCTATCTGCAAGTTGATTTGCAATGCTGATTAAACCCGGTCCCAGCAAGCTATCAGCATATAATGAAACAGCTTCGGGAAACAAGGTTGCTGCCAGCGGTAAACTATCCTTTAGTTGATAAACCAGGGAGTAAATTTCACCCGTTGAAGGAGGATTACTTAGCAACAGGTCTTTAATAAGTTTTGTTGACTGAGCTGTATGTTGATTAGCCAGCATCACCAGCATTGCCATCTTTAACTGAGCGGATGTTGAATTACTGCCTGCATAATTATTTTTAACAAACCAATAAGTACTTGTATCATTTAAACGAATAATAACCTTTGCTATTTGTTCATTTTCTGTATAACTGGCATTGGAATCAATGGGGTAAGAAATCAGGTAAGCTTTGTACAACAAAGGCAAGTCAGCAACAGTAAATTTTACATCAGATAAAGCAGTAAAAGCCTGCTCATGGATAGCGCTATCCTTACTTAATAAATCGCTCAATATATTTTGAGTTTTATTGGTAAAAATATTGGTGGGCAGGTTACTATTTGTAAAACTAAAATCGTTAAAAAAGCGGTTATTATTTTCGTTGGTAATAATATCGTAAGGTGCCAAGATAAAAAGCTGGTAAGTAGAATCGCCGTGCAATAAAACCCTTACCCTTTTATAAAATGATTTGCTGTTATTTTTTACCATTAGCTCAAAGCCAAAAGCCTTTCCATTGGTTAATGATTTTTGATAGATGAGTGAATCAAAATTTCCGGTATTATTTTTAGCAAAACTGCTACTTGTATCAATATAATAATTGCTTATTTGGTCTTTTATAAAACTGCTGTCATTTGCAGTCCAGTAATAGGGGGCTACTGCTTCTGCACTTACAAAATAGGTATTGGCTGTGTAGGGTTCGTAAGCCCGGTATTGCATCAGCTTCTTTGAAACTTTAAGTTTTTGCTCTAATTCAGAACCTGCCAAACCAGCGGTATCAGGCTTTTCAAGCTCAAACCTGCTGGGAGCCCAGGTGCTGAAAGTATTGGTTACTGAATGTTGTTTTGATAAGATTGGGGTTAAAAAAGGCTTTAGTTTAAAAGAACGGAAAAAGGTGGTTACATCGGGAAAATCTTCTTTTCCTTTTTCCGTAACCGTGGCAATGGTATAGTTCCGGTTTCCTTTGGATACGATCAATATTTTAACAACAAAATCAATTCCCTCATTCTGCGTTTGGGCATTAAAGCTCATTGCAGGATAACCATCAAAATTAAACCGCCGGATGTCTGTAATGGCAGCTTTTATTTGTTTGTAATAATCAAGTTTTGCATTAAAAACTATACTATCGTGTGCAATATAATAGCCCTGAGTTGTATGGCTTTCAATGGCCATGTAATAGGTGTTGGTTACCTTATCCATGGCGGTGTAAGAAATCGTTTCTGTGGTAGCTGTAGTTTCAGTTGACTTTAATTTATCGCTGGATGGTTTTATGGGAAAAGCTATCTCAAATGCCAGTAAGGAATCTGCCTGTACAAACCAGTTTTTCTTAACTGGCTTAAGCGTTAAATTAGCGACAAAGCTTTGTAGAAATCTTTCACTTTCCTTATTAAAAAGATTGGCTTTTACTTCGCTGGCCAACATCAGCATAAAAATTTTTTGGTTGGCTGCAAAAACCTGCAACCGGTAATAATTTTTTTCTCTGATGGAAATTAATTCTTTCCCTGGCATCCCATTAAAATAAATACTTTTCTCCTCAATTTTTTCAAAGCTATTTCCTGAAAATGATTTCGACATTTTTTCAATAACTACAGCTTCATTTTCCTCTGATTTAATAAAGGAAAAGCCACTCATATAAACAAGGTTACCGGGCAGGTCGGCATACACATGCAGCGGCGGCATTTCTGTTGACACTTTTAAATCGCTTGGTTTACCGGGCATTTCTAATTTGTAGGCATTGTCAGGATCTGAAAATTTTACCCAGGGTATATTAATTGCGGTGTAAGAATAATTTTCCGGAACTATTTTAGCGGAAGAAAAAACAGGCTCTACTTTAAAGCCTCTTTTAGTCAACAAATAAATCAACCCGGAATCGCCGGGTAAATGTGCAGCACCTACTGCAAAAAAAGTTGTTCTTACCCTGGAAAGGCTATCCATTCTGAAGGCCATCTTAATGTTGCGTTTAATCAAAATAATATTTTTTGTAGATTCCGACTGGCTTTTACCCATCATGAACTCCAGCAGATCAAGATCCTGGCTGGTGTAAACTGAAATCATTTTTTCCAGGTAAGCAGTATATTTTTTTTCTGCATCGTCTGCTACAAAGCCACGCAAATCAAAGTTTTTCCCCAATTCATCTGTAATACCTAACTGGTCATTTACGTCTTCAATTCCTCCTATCCATTTACCCTGCTTGTGTGCCAGGTCAAATAAATACAGATCTACAAATGTCTGCATATCATCCTTCTTCCTCGTTTTTTGGTACCAGGAGTTCCGGTATTCGATCAATTTTTTACGGGTAATTTTATCAGCAGGTATGCCTAATTTTTTTTCCAGTTTTCCGGATAATGCTGCATACTCTCTTTTATCCAATTCCTTTCTTAACAAAGAAGTAGTATCAGCCTCCGAAAATTTACTAAATACCGAATCCATCATTTCCGCAGGATCAATCTCCATTGCAAAACCATCGGACGACTGTATATTTTTATAAACTGAATCACCAAAGAAAAACAGTCGCCTGTCTTTTAAGTGCATAGTTCCATACAAATAGGAAGGCTTTTGTAACCCATTGCCACTAATGCGCCAAAGCAGGGTTTTTGGAGTTATTTTTTGGGCTACGGATGATTGAAACATTAAGGAAGTCAGCATAATGTTTACAAAAAAGTAAATCGTTCTCATGTTACGAATGTAATTAAATAAGTAATTGAAAAAGAGTGTAGAAATAAAAAGATAACCGAATGGCTACAACGATTAAACAAAGCTTTAAGCAACCACTGCCAGAATATGAAATTAAAATAACTGCAAAAAAAATCCCATCTTAAAAAAGATGGGATGATATTAAAAAGATAGAAAAGTATTACTAAGCAACTGCCTTATTTACCAGTGCTGCTGCCTCACTTAACAGGATGGCACTTTGCACTTTCAATCCGCTTTCATCCAGCAATTGTTTTGCTACATCCGCATTGGTGCCTTGTAAGCGAACAATAATTGGAATCTCAATAGTACCAATGGATTGATATGCATCAATTACACCCTGTGCAACCCTGTCGCAACGTACAATACCACCAAAAATATTAATGAGTATTGCCTTTACTTTAGGATCTTTTAAAATGATTCTAAAGCCAGCTTCAACTGTTTGCGCATTGGCAGTGCCTCCCACATCCAGAAAGTTAGCAGGTTCACCACCACTTAACTGAATCATATCCATGGTGGCCATTGCCAATCCTGCTCCATTTACCATACAACCTACATTACCATCCAATTTTACAAAGTTCAGGTTGAATTTACCGGCTTCTACTTCGGTAGGATCTTCTTCGCTAATATCCCTTAAAGAAGCGATATCCGGATGACGCATAATGGCATTGTCATCTATATTCATTTTGCAATCCACTGCAATTATTTTTTCATCACTTGTTTTAAACAATGGATTTATTTCGAGCATACCACAATCGAGGCCTACATAAGCACTGTACAAATTGGTTACAAATTTTACGCAATTCCTGAAGGCTTCTCCGCTCAAACCCAAATTAAAAGCAATTTTCCTTGCCTGGAATGCCTGCAATAAACCACCGGGATAAACCCATTCTTTAAATATTTTTTCCGGTGTATCATGTGCCACATCTTCTATGTTCATTCCACCTTCTGTGCTGTACATAATTACGTTTTGTCCCTTGGTTCTATCTAGTAAAATAGAGAGATAAAATTCTTTAACAGGATTAGGACCTTCATAATAAACATCTTGCGCAACCAGTACTTTATTTACCAGTTTACCAGCAGGTCCGGTTTGGATGGTAACCAATGTTCCGCCAATAATATTTTGAGCAATTTCTTTTACAGCTTCTGCATTTTTACCAACCGCTACGCCCCGTTGGTCTTTGCCAATAATAGAACCTTTACCACGGCCACCAGCATGTATTTGCGCCTTTACCACAGCGTATTTGCTACCGTATTGGGTATGTATCTGCTTATAGGCATCTTCTGCCTCAGTTGCGGTGTTGCAGGCAATACCTTCCTGCACCGGTACATTGTATTTTTTTAAAAGCTCCTTGGCTTGATATTCGTGAAGGTTCATGTTATTAAAAGTTTGTGGCGAAGATAATGAACTGTTGTTAGTTTTCATTTTTTGCTTGCAAAGCTTTGCATAATTAATGCCCGTTTTGGCTACCTGAAAAAATTAACTCCACAATAGAAATACCAACACCGCAATGCAGCACATTTATATAGCAGAAGACAGGTAGATTTAGATGACAGGTTTCAAATACTATCTTCGCTTACCTTTGCCAGCAAATTTTAACCGGTATTGCAAATAGTTTAGCAGTTAAGTTGAGTTAAAATCATTTTCTCATCTTTGTTTAGAGGGTTTATATGTGTAGATGAAGGTCCGTTTATTAAAGCTATAAAGTGAACGTTTGAAATGAAACATTACCTTGTTTCATTGAAAGCAGCGTAAAGAGTGAATAGGAATTTTAACATTCTCAAACCATCTAATTAAATGCAATTATTGTCACAGATAGTTGTTCGTTGTTTTGTAGTAAATAATACCAATGAGTTATCAATTAAGGATGTTTAAAATATTTTTTACAACAGTATTGATTTTGCTACTGCATCAATCGTTTGCGCAACCAGGGGGAGACATAATGAAAGGTGCCATGGGCAGAATTGGCCACGTAGGCAGCGGAGGTGGTAGTGATACCATCGGATTTGAACACAGGGATGATGCCAAGGATTCTTTTACGATAAGCTACAGAAACCTGGACTCTATCAGGAGTATTAAACCTGTTACAGATTTCAACGATTTTTACAGCTACTTCCCTGTGCCAATTACCCTTCAACATTTAGGTAATACGGGCAATGCAGGTTACTCATTACTTTATGCGCCTATTGCCAAAGCTGGATGGGATGCAGGTTTTCATGCTTTTGATGCCTATAAATTTACATTGGAAAATACAAGATTTTATAAAACAACCAAACCATTTACACAATTCAACTACCAGCTGGCAACCGGACAGGAGCAGGTAATAAAAATACTACACACACAAAACCCATTACCCAATTTAAATTTCGGGTTTGAATACAGGTTAATAAATGCCCCTGGATTTTTTATTACGCAGAACACCAATCATAATAATTACCGGTTGTTTAGTAATTACCAGGGAGTAAGAAAACGATATGCCGCTTATTTTATATTGATGAGTAATTCTATCAATAGCTCGGAGAATGGTGGTATTAAAAATGATAGCTTTTTAACGAGTCCTAATTTTACAAAGCCGTTTAGTATTCCGGTAAAATTGGGTGAGGCTCCGCTTGACCCCCCTAATCCATTTAAAACTACCGTAAACACGGGTAATAAATACAAGGAGTTTACTTTTTTTCTTCGCCAATCTTACGACCTGGGAAAAAAGGATTCCATCATCATCAATGATTCTACCACCGATTATTTATTTTATTCAAAACTTCGTTTTCAACATACACTTACCTATTCATCGAGCAGTTTTCAATTCAGAGATTTTGCGGCAGATTCTGCCTTGTACAAGAGTTGGTACGATACCACCCTCCATAAAAAAGATACCATTACGGTGATTGATTCATGGAAGGTAATAAGTAACGATTTTTCACTGCTGTCGTTCCCCGACACAAAAAACTCCGGGCAATATATATTGGCTGGTGCCAGGCTCGAAAGTATTACCGGCAGTTTTTCTAAAGGCAGTAAATCATTTTACAACATTGTGTTGCATGGTGAATACAGGAATAAAACTCGAAATAAATTATGGGATATTCTGGTGAAAGGTGATTTTTATCTCAATGGCCTAAACAGCGGTGATTACACTGCTTATGGTACTTTATCCAGATATCTGAATAAAAAACTGGGGAACGTTACGTTGCTCTTCAGCAATGTAAACCGAAGCCCATCGTTTATTTTCAATTCTCAATCTTCATTTAATTTTGGCAACAACTCATCATTCAGCAAAGAAAATATCATTACCCTAAAAGCAAGTGCAGAAAACCCCTATATCAATCTGTATGCTACCAACTATTTTATCACCAATTATGTTTATTATAAAAATTATTATCAAACTGAACAGTACAGTAAAGTCATCAACATATTGCAGTTAACAGCAGCCAAAAAATTTAAACTTACCAAAAAATGGTACTGGTACAGTGAGTTTACGTTTCAACCATTGAATGCAGCAGCCCCTATAAGGGTTCCACTTATATTTACAAGAAACCGAATTGCGTATGAAAATGTTTTGTACAAAAATTTAACCCTCAGCATGGGTATCGAATTCAGGTATTACACGCCTTACAAAGGATATAATTATTCTCCATTGATGGGTCAGTTTGTACCGCAGGATTCAATAACCATTAGCAATAAACCCGACGTAAGTGCATTTGCTCATTTCAGAATAAAATCGTTTACAGGCTACATAAGAGCAGAAAACCTGAACACATTTTCTTTAAAATCCGGCCTCACCAATAACAACATTGGTGTTCCTCAATACCTTTACCCGGGCTTTATTTTAAGGTTTGGTATTCAGTGGAATTTTGTGAATTAAGGCTGCCACCCCCGCCCCCATCCCCTGAAGGGGAATTATTCAACGGGTACACAGTTTGCCCCCATCCCCTGAAGGGGAGTTATTCAATGGGTGTACTGTTTGCACCAATCCACTAAAGCGGAATTATTCGATGGATCCACTATTTGCCTCTATTCTCTGAAGGGGAAAAATATGAAAGCAGTTTTATAATATGAAAATGCCATTTATTATTACAAAATATACTTCTATTTAATTTAATCGCTTATTTGTTAAAAATTGTAATCATTTCGGTGAATAAATTATTTAGTACTTACTTTGATAAGGTGAAGATTTGGGAGCTGGTATTAAACCGAATGATTTACGTCAGTTGAACAATTAAAATAAAAAATGAAAAAGTTTTTCCTGTTTATATTATCCTTATTTCAAAAGAAAAATTGTTGTAAATGAAAACTGCATTTGCTGTATTTGTACTTGTGTGCTCAACCCTTATAAGCAATGCCCAGTTACATCCGGGACAAATGGCTCCGGACATTTCTTTACCCGATGTAAAAGACAGCATTATTAAACTTTCATCCTTTAAAGGAAAAGTGGTGTTGATAGATTTCTGGGCAAGCTGGTGTGGACCCTGCAGAGCTAGCAACCCGGGTGTAGTAAAGCTTTACTCCAAATATAAAACTCAAGGTTTTGAAGTATTGGGTGTATCTGTAGACACAAAAAAAGATGCCTGGCTTAAAGCAATAAGACAGGATAAAATAACCTACACCCAGGTAATTAATAACGGCGGCGAAAATTCACCGGCAGCCGTTTATGGAATTCGGTTTATTCCCTCAACATTTTTACTTAACAAAAAAGGAGAAATTGTTGCCATTGATATGGAAGCAAATGACCTTGAAAAAAAGGTAAAGGCATTGCTTTAATTAGCTGGTTTTTCAATACAACAAACTGAAGGTTACGGTTGCATTTAATTACAGTACCTGCACAATCAAAAACTTTAAATAGTGGGTGTACTCCTGCCCTCTTATAATCGGGTGATCGGGGGATTGTGCATTAAAAACCACCTGCCTCAACACCCGTTTGGCATCTTTGGCAGCATCATAAATAATATCTAAAAATAATTCTGGCTGCACAAGGTTAGTGCAACTGGAGGTAACTAAAAAACCGCCTGGTTTTACAAGCTTCATCCCTCTTAAATTAATTTCTTTATAACCAGATACCGCTTTATCAATACTGCTTCGGCTTTTGGTAAACGATGGCGGATCCAGCATTACTACATCCCATTGTTTACCTTCTTTTGTCCAGTTTTTTAATACATCAAAAGCATTAACACAAATAAATTCGCACCTATCTTCCAATCCATTTAAGGCGGCATTTTTAGTGCACATATAGATGGCACTTTGAGAAATATCCAGCCCCAGCACTTTTTTGGCTCCATAATGTGCAGCACTTATTTCAAACGAACCGGTATAGCAAAAAGCCCCGAGTACATCCGCATCTTTTACAATATGCTGTATGGCTTTCCTGTTATCCTGTTGGTCTAAAAAAAAACCGGTTTTTTGGCCATTGGCAATATCCACATTAAACTTAACCCCGTTTTCAATAATTACAATATTGGTATCAAACTCAGCAGATAAAAATCCTTTTTGTTGCTGCATACCTTCCAGTTCCCTTACAGGTACATCGTTGCGTTCATAAATACCTTTGGGGTTAAAAATTTGTTCAAGAGCCTTTATTATGGCCGGTTTCCAAATATCAATTCCCAATGCCAATGTTTGCAAAACAAAATAGTCGTTGAATTTATCAATAATCAGTTGCGGCAAACCATCCGCCTCGCCAAATACCAGCCTGCAATTCTCTGTATAACCAATTGTTTGCCTGTAAGCCCAGGCTGCTAATATTTTTTTAAAAAAAAACTGGTCATTAATAGTTTCCCCTTTATCTCTTGTGAGCAACCGAACCATAATTTGGGATTGCGGATTGGCATATCCTCTTCCTATAAACTTTTTCTCATAGGTGTAAACATCAACTATTTCGCCCGGTTTTGCAGCCGTATCCAATGCCATCCCCATATTTACTTCATTGGCAAAAACCCATGGATGCCCGTTTTCTACCCGTCGGCTTATATTCCTTTTTAGTACAATACTTTTCATGCCGCAAAGGTAGTTTTTAGCAAGCATCTAACTAAAAAAGGCTGAGGCAGCTGCTAAAGTTGACAATTTGACTGCAAATGAGGGCTTGGCAAACTGTTTGACAATTGTACCTTTGCCAACCAAAATATAAAATCAATCATTCAAA
>JAYTTM010000019.1:0-2884 GCA_043745055.1 Chitinophagaceae bacterium
ATTTCTTTGCCTGAAACGATGAAACCAGTCTTTATTTTTTCATTAATAAACTCTAAAAAATACGGGTGTGTTTGGTCTAATAATTTACGAGCTTTCAGGTTTACATTTTGCGGCTCTATAATGCCATTACCTAAATAAATGCAAATACAAAACATCATAAAATTATCGAACTGGTGCCAGGCGGCCACATCCCAATCGGAAAAAAAACGCTGCTTAAACTCATCTTCGGGGCTGTATAATTCATTGTAATGATTTGCAAATTCAAATTCAATACATCTATCCTTTGAGCTGCTGCCTTCTATAGTTATAGTTTTATTGGTTGTGATACACATTTTACTTTTTAGTGTGAAAGGATTTTGGTTTTTCTTTTCTACCGTTATCCCTTCGGTTATATCATTGTACAGCGTTTCAAACCTAAAATTGCTACGTACATCATTTAAGAAAACTATTTGAGTGTCCAGGCTTGCTTCCTGGTACTTATATCTATTTGTAGCGTCAAAGTCTTTACCGTTAATTTGAGTAAGCCTCTTTATGTGTTTCAACGTTTGCCCAAAAAGTGTTTTACCAGTCCGGCCATTGGCTTCTTCGCTAATACGGCTATCAGTTAAAATAATTGCTTTCATTTTAACCTCTGTGTAACTGTGCAGCAAATAACCAATAAGGCTGCTAAGGCTCTTAAATCGTTCTATATCTTTACCGCTAACATTAAACAGGAATTGAGCGTAAACGCTCAATTTTTCAACGGGTAGTTCCTGTATATCAAAATATTTAAAATCCCGGTTAATTATTTGGTTTTGCCAAACATGGCCGATAAGTGTTTTATACTGGCTAAGCTCCCAACCGTCTGCATTACATTTTACAAATCCGTTTTTGTAATAAATAAAACATTCGTTTTTTGTATCCGTATTAAAAACTATTGGCTCTTTATTTATGAGGAGTGATAAACGGTTGTCGCAGAAATAATTTTTTGGATTATTGTAGATTTTTTCTTTCAAACTTTTTTTATAAATACCATTGCTTAGTTCATCCGGCAAACTATCCAGGTAACTAAAAAAATAATCTTGTATTTGTAAAACAGTTACTTCTTTAATAACCGTTTCTTTTAGCTGTATGTAAATAAAATCTTTATCAATATCATACCGTCTATATCCAAAAGAGTAAAGCAGCTCTATAAATTTTACGTAGTTTATTTTTATATCCTTTAAAACCTGCTGCCCATCATCATCAGTTTTAAAAACTGGTTTGTAAAAAATTACTGCTTCCTCAATTTTATTACTCTCTTTACCATTTACAGGCAAATTTTTAGTTATAGGCTTTTGCTTTTGCTCCCCTGGAGCATGAGCCAGTACAGCATAATTTTTTGCAATGGCAAAGAGTGTATTGATGGCTACACCTGTTTTGCGCTGTTTACAACATTCTTTGTATTGAGTGGCACAAGCTCCAGCATCATAACCTGGGTTAAGGCTGCTTATCCGTAAAAAATAACTTTCCCCGGTAGTGCCAAATTCAGTTGCCAGGGCAAAGCCTATTTTTACCCAATCTGCATAAGTGGCCGTAATATCTATTTTAAGAGCCTCAATATTTTTTATAAGCAATTCCACCTCACTTTGTTTATTATTAGCTTGCTTTAGATTGCTTTGCCTGGTGGAAGGCTTTATATCAATACCAGGTATTAAAAAAACGGTGCTATCAGGGTTTTTATATAAATCAGCATCGTAACTAACAAACATTGCTTTGCTTACATTGCTGCAACTTGTATCTAAGTTCAAATTATACTCTTGTTTGTAGTATTGCTCCAAGTGCTTGTAAACTTCTTTGTCCTCTGCAGGTGATATTTTAACCAACAATTTTACACCATCCCCGGACGGACTTATAAAGGCTGCAAAAGTGTATGTATCTTTTATTAGTAAAGCTTTGGCAGCCAGCGGCTGCTGGCCAGGATTTTTATCCTGGTCAAAGTCTATCTGCTTTAATCCGCTATGCAGTATTAAGGAACTATCATTTCTTTTTAAAAATGTGCCTGAAGCTGTGATATTGGGTAAGGACTTTTTTAAAGATGTTTTTAACGATTTTGTGGGGGCATCTCTTACCGCCTGTATTTGCGTTTTGTATTTACCTGTTTGTATGGCTTTTAAATATGCCTCAATGGTTACAACGGTTTTACTGTTTACGTCTGCTATGTCTTTATAAAAGGAAACTTTCATATTTTTGTGTTGTTCTACTTAACTAATAAAAGGCGTTCCTTGCTGAGGGGAACGCCTTTTTAATGCTAGTTTTTGTAATGGTTGTTTACTGTTGTAAGCCTTTTCATATCAATTGATGCTCTTCTTTAGAAATGAATCATCAATTAATGATTTTGCCTCTTGCAGGTCAACCAAACGTTTCTTTAAAATTGCTATAGTACGGATAAGATATCCGGTAGATTCAACCGCCTGATCTCTCATTGTTTCCAGTTTACCAATGTAATATTGATTTGAATCTATATCGTTTTTTTCGTAGGGAATATCACCCTCAAATATGTCGTGTATGTTTTCCATTATGCTACCATTAATTTGTTAATAAAAATTGTTTCCTGCTGATAGTGTTTCAGCGTAATATCAAACCTTCTTTTTGTGTGCTGCTTTTGAATGAGAAGGTTTTTAAACTCAACCATTGCAGCCATAAAATTGGCATGGTGAGAGTGATAAATAAAGTATGGTGTAAGTACTGTTATGGTGTATTGCATGGCTTTATTTATTATGAGTTAATAAATAAGTGTTGCAATCCTGGTAAAAGCTGTACAGGTTATCTAAGTAACCTAAAGACTCCAAACAAGACTCCAGTAAACCATTGTCGGCTTTTATCAACGCTTTTGAAATATTCATGTAATCTTCATGCAATTCAT
>JAYTTM010000020.1:0-2879 GCA_043745055.1 Chitinophagaceae bacterium
CCGCAGCAGGTAAAGGCAATGGGATGGAGCCTGCAGGAGTTTTACAGTGCCTTGATTGAAGATTGTTTCAACAGGTAGCAAATAGTAAAAGTTAACACAACCCTTTTTTGTAAAAGATATTGTTTTATTTTTATAGATTGTAGCCCTTAATACTGAAAGGGATTTTTGTACTTCTCAAAAAAAATAAAATTGATAAGAATTGAAAAAACCGGGCCTGAAAACCTTGACTTAATAAAACTTCTAAAATATCCTGATGCTGATTTGGCTGAAAGGGAAGGGAAAGAAAAGAGCAATAAAAATACAATCAAAATCCTTATGAATAAATAATAACCCACAACCAAAAACATGTTTAAATTTATAACCGATAAACCTTTTTGGGTTAATTTATTAGTTGCTGCTTTGCTGGCTTTTCTGCTGGTATTTCTTACCCTGCAGATGCTGGGATGGATAACCAGGCATGGCGAATACTTAACCGTGCCTTCTGTAAAAGGTAAGAACACAGATGAGGCTACCAAATTTTTGGAGAGCAAGGGTTTTGATGTGGTGGTTCAGGATTCTATCTACACAGATACCTTGCAGCGGGGCACCATCATTAAGCAATTGCCCGATGCCAATGCAACTGTAAAAATTAACCGGACAGTTTACATTACGGTTAACCGCTACATACCTCCTATGATTGCCATGCCATCGCTGGAGGGGAAATCGCTAAATTTTGCTTTAAATATTTTAGATCGCAGTCACCTGTTATTGGGTGATACAGTTTACCGGGCAGATTTTATGAAGGGTGCCATTATTGAGCAGCGCTACAAAGGCAAGCGTATTGAATCTGGTTCCAAAGTGCAGTGGGGCAGTAGAATTGACCTGGTAATAAGTGGTGGATTAAATGAAAATAATATGATAGTTCCTGACCTTATCGGGCTTACCTACCAGCAGGCAAAAGACCAGATTGATTCATTGGGAATTTTGCTGAACCTGGTACCTGATCCAGCTGTAAGGGATACGTTGAATGCTTTTATTTATAAGCAGAACCCAAGCCATTTGGATGTTTTAAAAAAGCCATTGTATATCAAATCAGGTATGGTTATGGATGTTTGGTTATCGCCGGTAATGATCAATTTATATGATACCTCTGGAAATAATTAAGTACGGGTAAAATAGATAATTAATTGATTTTGGACAGGATTTTTTGATGAATAACCTAAACAAATTTTTAAACTAAACGATACACATTCATGAACACCATTACCGCTGAAGCTTTAAAAGCAAGAATTGATGCCGGAGAAAAACTAAACATTGTAGATGTAAGAGAACCACACGAAAATGCCGAATTTAATATTGGCGGCCTTTTGTTACCACTAGGCAAGGTACAAACCCTGCAAATTGATGAATTAGAAGACCTGAAAAACGAAGAGGTAATTTTGTATTGCCGCAGCGGCAACCGCAGCGGTCAGGCTTGTTATATTTTAGAGGCTTCCGGCTTTACAAATGTTACCAATTTAACAGGTGGCATGCTGGATTGGCAAGCGAAGTTTACTGGCTAAAAATACCTTCCACCCCTAAATGGAAATCTTGGTAACAAATAATTTTAAGCAAATTTATCATACAGAAACTTTTTATCAAATACAAAAAAGTCTTGTACAAACAGTTTTTTAAACATGTATGTGCAAGACTTTTTTGATGAAAATATTACGCTACTTCTCACATACACCGGCCTTATCCCCCTTTGGGGCTAGGGGCTACCCTTATTCCACCTCCACCCTTATTCCTTCGCTATTACTCGTAAACTCCGGTGCATACATACATTGAATGCTTGTGATGCCATTGCTGAAATTACCGGTATGCGTTACAAAAACCGGATACTCAAAAACATAGGTTCCTTTATTGAGCCAGCTAAAAAAGAAATTTGTACTGGCGTCTTTGGTGCTTTCGTAATAACCAAGACCGCCCTGGTATTTGTATCCACTTAGTACATTTACCGGTTCCATGCAGGCGGCTCTCATATCTTTCATGTGTACATATTCCATATCCCTGTCTACCCGTAATTCGATTCTTACTTTTATTTTATCACCTACTTTTAAAATAGCGCCATCTTCAATGGCTTGCAGTACCGGACCTTTGTCTGTATTTTTTTCTACAAATAATTTTTTTGTAAGCTTTAGTGGTGTTGTTGATGAAGTTATTTTATCGAGGTCTTGAAAGTACTGCCAATATACAGCCCCGAAACTGGTTGAGGAGTTTAGAGGTTTAGAAGTTGACGAAGATATGCTTACTTCAATATTACCCATTTCAGGTTTTACATTGCTGCCATCAATTCTTTTTTTGAAATAACCAGTGCCAGCATCAGCCCCCCTGCCACCCGAAGGGGGGGGCTTGATGTCTGTTAAATCAGTACTTCTAATTTCTACATTACCAACTGTTATAGTAACTGTTGGTTCTTCATCCAAAACGGAGGCTCCGAGAACCCCCCTTTGGGATGCAGTGGGGCTTAGTAGTAGTGCATAACAGGCTTCGGCAGTGGCTTTGGTGGTTTTCCAGTTTTGCGTCTGCTTCTGTTTTAATAACCATGTTTTTAAATCATTAATGGTAGTTTGATTTTTATCAATGTCTGTAAAAGCTTCTATCATCATAGCCTGGCTTTCAATTGGAGCCTGGTGCCAGTAGTAACCTCCATTATTCCATTCTTTCCAGTACATGCCCATTTCTTCGTTGTTGATGCTGTTTTCTTGTAGAGATTTAATGATGGCTTTAGGAGTTTTTATATCACCGGTGCGGTGTAGTGCCAACGCAATCATTGCCTGCATATATTTACTGTTGCCCAGCCAGTATTTTTTCGATTGATTTTGATAATAAGTATAGGCCTTCTGTGATGTAGCAGGTAC
>JAYTTM010000021.1:0-2876 GCA_043745055.1 Chitinophagaceae bacterium
TTAATGTATGAAAAACGAATTTCAAAACAGATTGAATTTTTTGCAGGAGCAACAAATTCAGTTATTACAAAAACCTAATGAAGTTGTACCCGGTGGCAATGGCGTTTTTAGCAGGTACAAAAATCCTGTGCTAACTGCCGCACATGCTCCATTAAACTGGAGGTACGATTTTAACCATACTACCAATCCTTTTTTGTTGGAGCGCTTTGGCATAAATGCTACTTTAAACGCAGGCGCCATTAAATGGAAAGATAAATATGTTTTAGTGGTAAGGGTAGAAGGGATAGATAGAAAAAGTTTTTTTGCTGTTGCAGAAAGCGATAATGGAGTTTATGAATTTTCATTTTGGCACTATCCAGTTCATATGCCGGAAACCAATGTACCAGATACAAATATCTATGACATGCGGTTGGTATTGCATGAGGATGGATGGATATATGGACTTTTTTGTACCGAGCGAAAAGATACCAATGCAGCAGCAGGCGATCTGTCTGCGGCCATTGCCCAATGCGGCATTGCCCGTACAAAAAACCTGGTAGATTGGGAAAGGTTACCTGATTTAAAAACAGGTTCTGCACAACAACGAAATGTGGTTTTGCACCCCGAGTTTGTAGATGGCCAATATGCTTTTTATACAAGACCACAGGATAGTTTTATTGAAGCTGGCAAAGGTGGTGGTATTGGTTTTGGTCTTGCAAAAGATATTACCAATGCAATTATTGAAATAGAAACTGTGATTGAACCACGTGTATATCATACCATATCCGAAATGAAAAACGGGCAAGGTCCTACACCGATCAAAACTGCACATGGGTGGTTGCACTTGGCACATGGCGTTCGAAACACCGCTGCAGGCCTGCGGTACGTGCTGTACATGTTTATGACAGATTTAAAAGATATTACAAAAGTAATAAATAAACCCGGGGGATATTTATTAGCTCCGGACGGAGAGGAACGTATTGGAGATGTATCCAATGTGGTATTTTGCAACGGTTGGATTGCGGATGAAGATGGTAAAGTATTTATCTATTATGCATCATCAGATACACGCATGCATGTGGCTGTATCTTCTATTGACAGGCTTCTTGATTATGTAATGAATACCCCTGAAGATGGGTTAAGTTCTGCAGCATCAGTTAAAACTGTTTATTCGATTATTGATAATAATTTACAGATTACAAATTCTATTAAGGAAGAAAGCCGATCCGTAATAGCACATATAAGTATTCAATAAAACCTGGTGAAACAATATGGTTAAGCCGGGCTTAAAAACTACAGAAATCCTGAAAGAATATAGTTTTGAAATGAAGGCCGAGTTAGATTCAATTTTATCTTTCTGGGCAAAAAATACCTGCGATAATGTGAACGGAGGTTTTATTGGCCGCATCGATGAAAATAATACCAGCTATCCGGATGCACCCAAAGGATCGGTACTTAACAGCAGAATTTTGTGGGCATTTTCTTCGGCTTATACAGTAACAAAAAAGGAGGAATACCTTAATTTGGCAAGGGTTGCATACAATTATATTATTGCCAATTTTATTGATAAGGAGTATGGTGGAATCTATTGGTCATTAAATGCAAAAGGGGAACCGCTGGACACTAAAAAACAAATTTATGCACTGGCATTTGCCCTATATGGATGCAGTGCATATTTTACTGCAAGTAACAACGAAGCTGCAAAAAACAGGGCAATTGAATTATATAAAGCGATTGAAAAATATAGTTTCGATGGAACATACACTGGCTATCTTGATGCTTTTACAAGAGACTGGAAAACACTGAAAGACCTGCGGCTAAGTGCAAAGGATGCCAATGAAAAAAAAACAATGAATACGCACCTTCATGTGCTGGAAGCTTATACTGCATTATATCGCATTTGGCCTGATGTTGAATTAAAGGATAAAATTATCTTGTTGATTAAAAATTTTATCAATCATATAGTTGATTCCAATACGCATCACCTCATTTTGTTTTTTGATGAACAATGGAACCCAAAATCAACTACTATTTCTTATGGGCATGATATTGAAGCTGCCTGGTTATTATTGGAAGCAGCGGAAGTAACAGCAGATTTGTCATTAATAGAGATTGCTAAAAATTTTGCTGTTAAAATTGCCATGTCAGCATCGCAAG
This sequence comes from Chitinophagaceae bacterium, assembly GCA_043745055.1. Taxonomy (GTDB): domain Bacteria; phylum Bacteroidota; class Bacteroidia; order Chitinophagales; family Chitinophagaceae; genus Ferruginibacter. Next base: position 2,137 of record JAYTTM010000021.1, read on the forward strand.
GGTTAGATAAAGATGGCGCCTTGTGGTATGAATACGAACCAACTACTGATCATTCTATAAAAGAAAAACATTCCTGGGTGCAGGCCGAAGCAATGATTGGTTTTTTTAATGCATGGCAACTTACCAATAACAAACTTTACCTCGATAAATCTTTGCAATCCTGGAAATATATTCAAACATCCATACGAGATTCTTTGCATGGAGAATGGTATTGGGGTAGAAATAAAAATGGAACCATTATGGAGGCACAGGATAAAGTAGGTATGTGGAAATGCCCTTACCATAACAGCAGGGCATGTATAGAAATAACCAGGCGAATTGCTGCAAGTTTAGCATAACACTTACTTTTCTTTTTACACTTTTTACCGTGCAGCGAAAAACTCATCACAAGGATACTTTACTACATATTCATTTATAAAAAGATAAAATAGTATTATCAATTAACTATTCAGTTTTTACGTATTTCTATCAATAATACGTCACATTAAAAAAGATATTGCCATTTTTTTTAAAACAACTGTCTTTTAATAATTACTAATAGTTAAAATAGTATTATTATATTGTAAGCTAGCAAATTAACTTTACAGCATCAATTTAAAAACTAATTGCTATGCTAAAAATTACCAAAGATTATCTACTTATTCTCTTGCTTTTGCTGGGCGGCTTTACCCTAAGCGCTCAGGAAATTTCCAAACTTATTTCAGGTTCAGTTCAAGACGAAAAAGGTAACCCATTGCAGG
>JAYTTM010000022.1:0-2872 GCA_043745055.1 Chitinophagaceae bacterium
CCCATCATCCGGGTAATACAGGTAGGAAAATAAACAACATCAGGATCTTTAATTTTATTGGCTGGTATCGTTACAGCTTTACTGATAGACTTAGACCAAAGTGGAAATGCAGGTACAATTTTTTTTATACTTTTTGTAAAAAAATGCATTCCATTACCACCGGTTATTTTATTTACTGCGTTGCCTGTATGCAATGCCATTTTTACCAGCCGCTCTGCCATTGCAAAGTTTTTTGCAATACCTATTGCAATTTTATTAGCAGTGGATGAATGGTTTTCTCTTCTCAATCTTTTTATTAATTCTCCGGTATTTATATCAACGGGGCAATCAGTTGCACACATACCATCTACTGCACAGGTATCCATACCCGCAAATTGAAACTGCTGGCTGAGCGTATTAAAATCAGCCATATTATTAGCTGCCTTCAAGCGCTGCAATGCCCTGCGAATCTGTATCCGCTGGCGTGGCGTCATAGTATAATCCCGGCTGGGACAACGGTTTTCGCAGTAGCCACATTCCACACATTTATCTACTTCTTCTTCCACCACCGGCATAGTTTTTAAGTTTTTCAGGTGGCAATGTGGATCATGATTGATGATAACGCCAGGATTTAAAATATTGCCTGGATCTATCAATTTTTTTAAAGATTGCATTACTGCAAAAGCATCATCACCCCACTCATCTTTTACATAAGGTGCTATCTGCCGGCCAGTACCATGCTCTGCCTTCAGGGAGCCGTTGTATTTTTCGATAATTAGTTTTGCCAGTTCATCAGTAAAGCGATGAAACACTTCAACTTCTACAGCAGTATTTACCGGTTGTGTAATTAAAAAATGAAGATTGCCTTCCTTTGCATGTCCAAAAATAATGGCATTGGTATAGTCGTATTTTTTAAACAACCCATGCAAATCATTAACTGCATTTCCCAGGCTTTCTAATGGCACCGCAACATCTTCCAGCATGGCAGTAGTACCCTTATCCCTTACGGCTGCAACAGACGGATACATCCCTTTTCTTAACTTCCATAAATGCGCCTGATCTTCCGAAACGGTAGTGAATTCAACCTTTGCAAAAATATTTAGTTTGTCAAGAATCACTTTGGCAGTATCAAATTTTAATTGTAATTCTTCTACAGTTGTCCCCTGGTATTCGCACAAGATAGCAGTAGTATTTTCTGGCAGTGTTTTTATAATTTCAGGACAATAATTTACATGTTCAATGGAGCGTAAGGCGGACCGGTCCATGAGTTCCAGCGCATCTGCCGCAGTTGCTTTAAGGGCAGGAATATTATCTGCTGCAATAACAGGATTTTCAAAAAAAAGTAAGCCGGTTATTTTATATGGTTTATCAGGGATGGTTTTTAAAATTGCCGAAGCAATAAATGCAAGTGTGCCTTCTCCACCAATTAACAAATGAGCCAGCACATCTAATGGATGTTGATAATCAACAAAAGCATTGATACTGTAGCCAACGGTATTTTTAATTTTATACTTAAGTTTAATTTTTTTTATCAATAGTTCATTTTGCAATACTGTTTTTTGCAGCGCTTTTATTCCATCACATATTTGCTGATCGTCTTGCTCAAATCTTGTATAGGATTCTTTATCGGCGGTATTGTATTCCTTGCCATTGGGCAAAATAAAGTGAATGCTTTGCAAGGTATGGTAGGAATTGTGTTGTACACCGCAACACATGCCGCTGCTGTTGTTGGAGAGAATACCGCCCATCATAGCAGCACTGATTGAAGCCGGATCGGGACCAATTTTTTTGCAATGTAGTTTTAATGCATGGTTTACATGGGCGCCAATAGCAGCCGGCTGAAACTGTACTAAATTTCCTTCTTCCAATGGCGTAACTTTTTTCCAGTTCCTGCTTAAGTCAATCAAAATTCCATCTGTAATGGATTGTCCGCTAAGGCTGGTGCCAGCCGCTCTAAAAGTAAGCGGTACATTATGTTGTGTTGCAAAAACAAAGAGCTGCTTTATCTCTTCAATGCTGTCTGGCTGCACAATTGCCTGCGGCAGCAGGTAATAGAATCCGGCATCACAGGCAAAAGCGTAACGGTCTATCAGGGTTGATTTAATTTTAATGGAGGGTAATATTTGCCTGAGCAAATGATCGATACTTAACATGTATTATTTTTAAAGATACCAGTACACAACCGAATTTTTTTTGAGCGTTATAATGTTACTATCATTTTATTTTAAAGCTGCAATTTAATCACTCCAACGCTATTTTCGAGTTATTACCAATACCTCACATTCTATCATCTTAACATCTGGAGTTAAAAAAGTTTTCGTGCAATGACTAATACCGGATTTACAAAAGAATTTGATTTATACAAAGGCAGGGGATAGCTAACCACAACAACCTGCAGCATTACCGGCAAGTTAGCAATACATAATTTTCAACTTCCTTCTCCCTGGTATTTTTGCTAAGAAAACCAATACTCAACTGGCTTACCGGGAAGTTTTGAAACCGCTCCAGTACTTTCACTGTTTTAAAATTTTTTGATAATTCGTCCAGTTCCTTTTCAGTTGTAAATAAAACCAATGGTACAGTTTGCTTTGCAGTTGTAACAATATGCTGCAAGCTATCGGTTCTTATTATTTCAGCAGGCCCATAAAATTCAAATGACCACTGCCGACATTTGTACATTGCAACGGATGTGTTGCCTGCCAGGTTGTGAGACTGCAACCACCTGCCAGCCTGCATTCCAGACTGGTAACGCAACAGGGCCGGGTAGAAAAAAAGATTCAGGTAAAAAAATAATATCATTGAAAAACAAATTCCCTGCATCGCCAGGGTTTTAACATCAGCTGCTTGCTTTACTAAAAAATAAAATGCAACACATGCCGGTATTACAATTAAA
>JAYTTM010000023.1:0-2872 GCA_043745055.1 Chitinophagaceae bacterium
CCAAAGCTGAATTTTAAAGAAGCAACTATACAGGGGCAGGCACCTGATAAAGGATTGTATTTTCCTGAACATATACCCGCTTTGCCAGCTGATTTAATCAACAATATCGACAGCTTTTCCAACGAAGAAATTGCATACCAGGTAATAGCACCTTATGTGGGAGATTGCATTCCACCTGATGTGTTGAAAAGAATTGTACATGAAACAGTCAATTTTGATATTCCGCTGGTAAAGATTACAGACGCTATTTCTTCCCTTGAATTGTATCATGGGCCCACGCTTGCTTTTAAAGATATCGGTGCCAGGTTTATGAGCCGGTGTCTTGGTTATTTTGTAAAAAATCAATCTAAAAAAGTAACCGTTTTGGTAGCTACCTCGGGTGATACCGGAGGTGCCGTTGCCAATGGTTTTTTTGAAGTGGAAGGGGTAGAAGTAGTGATATTATACCCCTCCGGTAAAGTAAGTTCGGTACAGGAAAAACAGTTGACTACACTGGGTAAAAATATTCATGCGCTTGAAGTAGCCGGCACTTTTGATGATTGCCAGCAAATGGTAAAACAAGCATTTACAGATGCAGCATTAAATGAACAATTGTTTTTAACCTCTGCCAATTCAATCAACGTAGCCCGGTGGCTTCCGCAACAGTTTTATTATTTCTTTGCCTATAAACAATGGGCAGATAAAAACAATCCACCGGTGATAGCTGTGCCCAGTGGCAACTTCGGCAATATTTGTGCAGGAATTTTAGCCCATGCATCTGGCTTGCCGGTACAACATTTTATTGCAGCCTGCAATGCCAATGATGTAGTGCCATCGTTTATGCAAACAGAAAAGTATGAACCTAAAAAAGCAGTAGCCACCATTTCTAATGCAATGGATGTAGGCAACCCCAGCAACTTCATTCGTATACTGGAAATATTCAATCACCAGTTTACCAACTTAAAAAATATGGTAAGCAGCTGCAGTATATCTGATGAAGAAACCAGCAAAACACTTAAAGAAGTGTATCAAAAAAACAAGTACCTGCTAGATCCTCATGGCGCTGTAGGATACCTTGCCCTGCAACGCTATTTAAATGAACACCCGGCACAAAAAGGGATTGTTTTAGAAACAGCTCATCCGGTTAAATTTTATGATGTGGTAGAGCCCATCATTGGTGAAAAAGTTCCTATACCTGAAGCCATACAACAACAATTGTTGCTGGAAAAGAAAAGTGTGAAAATATCAGCAGATGCTGATTTGCTGAAAGAATTTCTTTTTTCAATTGCCTGATATAACCAGTTGTTATTAAAAGATGCATCAAATTATAAAAGTCGATGTATTTTCTGTTTAAAGGAAATTTCAATCTATTTATTCACCTTTAAGTTACCGCCTGTGGCAACAGTAATAATTGCTCCGGGGTTAATTTGTATACTCTTGCAATTTGCTGTAACAGTATTTGCTATTACAGGATTAAAAGGTCTGTTAGCAGGTATCAACACATCATTTAATGCAGAAGGAACAATACCGGATGACCAGTTGGCTGGGTTATTCCATGCTGTATTTACATTGCCAAGCCATTGATAGGTATTGCTCACTAGTGTGCCACCGGTAAAATCAACTTCGTTATCAATACTCCATGCACCGTTTTCATCGAGGCTTCTGATGCCCAATTTATGTGCACCATTAGGCACAACCGAAATGTCTGCATCAAAAATAAGGCTGCTGATATTTGTTGCAGAGGTGATCGTAATTGCAGTACCATTGCCGTATCCCGGGTCTGTATCTATAAAATATTCTACTCTTACAATTTTGGGTTGTGGTATCGCCCCCGCATTGGTATATGGCTTTAAGAAAATCCATTTATTATCCAGGCTCCAGGCGCCATTGGCATCCCGGCTTCTTACACCAACAATATGTACGCCCTGATTCAATGGTATTAAATCAAAATTAATACCAAGTTCTGCAAGATTCTGACCTGGTACAATGCTGATTGGAGTAGCATTTCCATAACCAGGGTCGGTATCCAAAAACCATTCTACCCGGTTAATATTGGGTTGAGGTATGGCACCTGCATTGGTGTAAGGTTTTAGGAAAATCCATTTATTATCCAGGCTCCAACTCCCATTTGCATCAAGGCTTCTTACACCAACGATATGCACGCCCTGGTTAAGAGGTGTAAGACTGATATTGATGTCAAGATTAGAAAGGTCCTGGCTTGGAAAAATGCTTATCGAAGTAGCATTTCCATACCCAGGATCAGTATCCAAAAACCACTCTACCCGGTTTATAATTGGTTGAGGTATAGCGCCTGCATTGGTATAAGGTTTTAGGAAAATCCATTTATTATCCAGGCTCCATGTACCATTTGCATCAAGGCTTCTTACACCAACAATATGCACGCCTTGGTTGAGTGGTGTAAGACTGATATTGATGGCCAGATTAGCAAGGTCCTGACCGGCAGATATGCTGATAGGAGTAGCATTTCCATAACCTGGGTCAGTATCTAAATACCATTCCACTTTGTTGATATTTGGCTGAACTAAGGCACCGGTATTAGGATAGGGCTTTAAAAAAATCCATTTGTTATCAATGCTCCATGCGCCCTTTGCATCTCTGCTGCGTATACCTACAATATGTACCCCAGCATTGATGGGTAAAAGATCAATATTGATGGCGCCTGTAGCATTAGTAGTTCCGGCAAAACTTACATTAGTTGCATTGCCATAGCCAGGATCAACATCTAAATAATATTCAATTCTGTTAATTGCCGGGGCTGATTGTGCCGTAACCGAAAAGGATTGAAAACTGTAAACAGCAATCAGCAACCATTTCAACAAAACCAGCTTTTTGTGTTGGTAGAATTTCATTTTAATTTTTTTATAGTACTTGT
>JAYTTM010000024.1:0-2865 GCA_043745055.1 Chitinophagaceae bacterium
TACTCACATGCTACCTCCGCCATGATGGGCCTTTTAGTTTTGTCTCTGTCTCCACCGCAGCCAACAACAGTAATAATTTGTTCATGGCCTTGTCGTAACTTTTTAATAGTTGCCAACACATTCAACAGCGCATCCGGTGTATGGGCATAATCTACAATACCGATAATTTTTTGTTGTTGGCTCACTGTATAATCAAACCTGCCTTCAGCTCCATCCAGGTTACTCAACAGTTGCAATACTTCATTTTTATCCTGGCCAAGACAAATGGCCGCACCATAAACTGCCAGCAAATTGTAGGCATTAAATTCTCCAATCAACCGGAAATACACTTCCTGGTCGTTTACCATCATGTGTAATCCTGTAATACTGTTATCTAAAATTTTTCCTTTAAACTCTGCCAGTGTTTTAAGACTGTAATAATATTTTTTAGCGTTGGTATTTTGCAACATCACCCTGCCTCTTTTATCATCTGTATTGCTGATGGCAAATGCTGTTGAAGGCAACCCATCGAACCATGATTTTTTTACCCGGATATATTCATCAAATGTTTTGTGATAATCCAAATGATCGTGTGTGATGTTACTGAACAAGGCTACCGCAAACTGCAGCCCGGTGATGCGTTGCTGGTAAATAGCATGACTACTACATTCCATAAAAACATATTCGCAACCGGCATCAGCCATTTGCCCAAGCAATTGATTTACACTAATGGCATCGGGGGTGGTATGGGTTGATGGAATTACCTGCTCACCAATTTGATTTTGCACCGTACTTATCAATCCACATTTGTAACTAAACCCAGTAAATAATTTCCACAAAATTGTGGCAATGGTCGTTTTGCCATTGGTGCCTGTTACACCCACTAACTTCAATTTCAAAGAAGGCTCGCCATAAAAATTATGACTGATAAAGCCTGCAGCTATGGAGCTATTTTCTACTTGTATGTAGGTGACGTTTTCAACAAATGATACAGGTAATGCTTCACAAACAATAACTACTGCACCATTATTAAGGGCTGTTTCGATGTATTGATGACCATCTGTTGCTACACCTTTTATTGCGATGAAGCAATCTCCGCTATTTACTTTTCTTGAGTCTATTTGCAATTTATTGATGACTGTATCGGTATCACCCTTTACACTGCGTATGCTTACTTTATATAGTATATCTTTTAAAATCAATTTAAAAAAATTGTTAGTGTTTCTCCTTTTTTAAAAGTGGTTCCTGCTACCAAACTTTGATTAATTACCTTCCCCCTGCCTGTTGCAATTACTTTTAGTCCTTTATTTTCTGTGAGGTATACCGCATCTTTTAAGCCCATTCCAATTACGTTGGGAATAACCTGTGTACCTGTAAGCATCATAACTGGAAATTGTAATACTGCATTGTTATTTTGCATCCGCATTGATCTCCAATAACCCCCATTTGCAGAATCTGTAAAAGGTATTTTTAAAGTACTGTTGATAGCTGTAATCTCCTTGTGCAAACCGATAAAATTATAGAAGACTGTATCTGATCCGACTTTTGCGATGTAAGTTTTGTTGCCAACATAACGGCTGTAAATTTTGTCACTGATTTCTTTAAATACCCTGCCCGAAACATCTGCACCATACACCAATTTTGACTCATTGCTATTCTGTATTACAACAGCAATGGTATATTTTGGCTGGTTAGCCGGAAAGTAACCAATGAAGGAAGCCTGATAAATTTTGTTGCCCTTATTGTAACCTCTATTATCTAATGCAGTTACTGCAGTGCCGGTTTTACCTGCGATAGCGTAGGCACTGTCAAATAATATTTTGTGGCCGGTACCATGTGCGCTGTCTACAACAGCTCCCAAACATTCTTTTAACTGAACCAATGTTTCATCGCTGCAAATTTTATCAACCAATATTTGTGGCTGAAAATTCTTTACATCAATACCATATTCCCTAATTGCATTTACCAGGTAGGGCTTCATCATTTTACCATTGTTAGCCACTGCATTGTACAGCATCAGCATGTGCAATGGTGTTACCAATTCTTCGTATCCATGCGCCATATAAGGAATGGTGGTGTTGGCCCAGCTTCTGTTACTTGGCTTTTTAATAGTCGGTTTTCCTGATGCGGCCGTGATATCAATTCCGGTTAAAGTATCTAAGCGAAAATGGTGCAAATGCTCAATAAATTTAGATGGCTGGCTGTGATAATATTGTTCTGCCAGTTTTGCAAATGCCACATTACTACTTCTCAAAAATGCATCCTTTACAGTGATGGCACCGGTACCCATGTGAGAATCCTTTATTCTCAACCCATAAAATAATTTGGCTCCACCTTCGCAATCCACAATAGAATTTTTAGTTACATATTTGTCATCCAGTAAAGCAATTAAAGTGGCAAGTTTAAAAATAGAGCCTGGCTCTGTTGCCTTTCCTATGCCATAATTCAAATCTTCTGTATAATAACTGCTGTCTCTTTTATCTTTTTGTTTTCCCAGGTTGGCAATGGCTTTTATTTTTCCGGTGGCAGTTTCCATTACAATGGCAGTGCCATGCAAAGAGTTATTGCTTACCAACATTTTCATTAAAGCATTTTCAGCCACATCCTGCATATAAGTATCGAGTGTAGTGATAATATCTTTGCCATTTTCCGGTTCCATCTCCACCCCTTCTACCGGCAAATAAGCGCCCGCTATGTAGCGCATCAAACGCTGTCCTGTAGTGCCTTTCAAAAAGCTATCGTACTTCTGTTCCAACCCTACATTTTGTCCGCCTTTTTCTCTTGATAAGCCAATTGTGCGGTTGGCCAGCAATACATAAGGATTGATTCTTTTATCCCTGGGGTCGATAATAAAACCGCTTTTATTTTTACCCTGTCTTACCAAAG
>JAYTTM010000025.1:0-2865 GCA_043745055.1 Chitinophagaceae bacterium
CACCTGGAAAAAGATATTGAAGCACTAACAAAAAAGTTAGATGCAATGACAGAAGCAGAAAGAAAAACAGAAGCCGCATGGCTTTCTTATTCTGTATACAATAAAATGGTAAAAAAATTGCACACCGAAGCAGTAGAAGATTTTAGAATAGACTTTGAAGACGGCTTCGGCAATAGGCCTAACAAGGAGGAAGATGCCACCGCAGTAACAGCAGCAAACGAACTGGCAACAGGCATGGCCAATAAAACCATTTCACCATTTATCGGCATCCGCATTAAACCATTTACAGAAGATTTAAAAGCAAGAGGCGTTCGTACCCTCGATATTTTTCTTACCACACTCCTCACAAAAACCAACGGACTGCTACCCGATAATTTCATTGTGATGTTACCCAAAGTAACCATCCCCGAACAGGTAATTACTTTGGTACGTCTCTTCGAAATAATAGAAAAAAAATTCAACCTGGCAACTGGCACACTTAAAATGGAAACCATGGTAGAAGCCACCCAGATTGTAATGGACGATGAAGGCCGCAATCCACTCATGCGAATTATCCGCAGCAGCGAAGGCCGCATGATAGCAGCCCATTTTGGCACTTACGATTACACCGCCAGTTGCGGTATCACCGCAAAATATCAAACCATGGGGCACAGCGTTTGCGACTTTGCACATCATATGACGAAGGTTGCTCTGACACACACCGGCATCTTCCTCAGTGATGGCGCCACCAACGTAATGCCAATTGCCCCACACCGTGGCAGCGACCTCAGTTTTCAGCAACTCAGCGAAAACCAGGAGAGTGTACACAACGCCTGGCGCATCGGTTTTGGCCACACAACGCACTCACTCATCAATGGCCTCTATCAGGGCTGGGATCTTAACCCTGCACAGCTCCCCATGCGTTATGCTGCCACCTATAATTTTTTCCTAAGCAGTTATGCCGATGCCACCCACCGCCTCAAAACATTTGTAGACCGTGCCGCCATAAGCACCCTCACCGGCGATATTTTTGATGATGCCGCCACCGGCCAGGGCCTGCTCAACTTCTTTTTAAAAGCCATCAACTGCGGCGCCATTACCGAAGAAGAAGCCACCGCCACCGGCCTTAGTTTAGATGAAATAAGAACCCGTTCTTTCTATAAAATTTTGGAGGGAAGGAGGAATAAATAATTGATAATTGATAAGGGGATAATTGATAATGATTGATGCAATTATTTTTTGTACCCAGCTAAAAGCCTTTGTGGTACTGTATTGGCAAATATGATTTTGTTATTTTTTCTTTTTACTAAAAAGAAAAAATAATCACTCTTTTACATTATAACTTTATTGCCCTTTTATCAGCAGTGTAGTTAGCCACTCTGTCCCGGCGGTGGTTTTCGCCGGATGAATTGCAGAGTTATAGCGAATGTAAACTGTATGTAGTCTAATATACCTTTAAGTCGGCATAATACCATCTAATATTTACACGTAGTCTTTCGGACTACTTAATAAATCTAGATGGAATTAGAAATCAGCTACAGGCGAAACCCCGACATATAATGGTCTGTGAATCTAAAGTTGTATTTTTCACCCTCAACGTTATTTGGGTTTATGGTATGGGTTATCGATGTTGCAAGCGCTTCACTCCGTTGGGGTTTCGCCAACGGTCAATTGATTGCTAAATGTATCTTGTGAAAACCCCGACGTTACAGAAATAAATGCGGAGAGTTTTTTAATTCCCTAAATGCTGTATCCGTATTTTTTATTCTTCCTTTATTAAAACACAACTGAGCCTTACCCCGAGCCGATAAGCCGTTGATACCTGCCAATCCCTGTATCATCCATTTGCGGTTCTGCCTGTTTCTTGTGTGCCAGTTCGTTTTTTCTATATTGTTTCCACGAAAAATATACCAATGCGATTGCATAATAAAATGATAACTGTGCGGAAGAATTGTTATAGCTGCAGCCCAGTCTGCAATTGGCTGCAGGCAATTTGCTGTAGCAGGATCAAGGACATAAAATACAATGCCACTTTCCTCTTTTACTTGCAGTACCGGCGCCACATGATAGTTCCAATTTTGTTTTAAAGCGCCAACATGATTTTTAAGATATTTACCACCAAAAACCCATGCTTTGCAATTGGGTATTTGCCATGCATCTAGCAGCACACAAACGGCATCTGCTCTTGCTTCACATCCATTATGCGACTCATTCCATTTAAAAATTTTATGCCCGCTGAAAAACGTGAACAACTGTTCTGCATCAGCCTTGGCAATAGTGTCTGCAGTAACCAGCGCATCGGAAAGTGAATATTCAAAGAGTGAAGGAACTATAACGCTTGTCATCTTATTGAAGGTAGATGTTATTTGAACAGGCTGACATTTTTACTTGCAAAGTTTTCGAATTTTTGTCGCCCTATCTTCCCTCGCCAGCGTTAAAAAGAAGCAAAGTTTTTCCAACTCCTATGGTTATTTATTTCTTTAAAAATCTATAAAGAACATAAATTAACCAAACTGCTCCCACATATACTAAGAATACTTACCCAGCATGCCACCCTCCACAGCATTCACTAAACAGATAGTAGCAATCAATCAGGTTCCCGTTGGTCATATACCAGACGGGGGCTTCCTGAATAGCAGGTTTCTAGTCTAGCTCGGCTTGCAGAATTTTCCGACGCTGTGATATTCTTTCATCGAATAATAAACCACACCCACACCCGTGAAGCGCCGCCGCCGTCTGGTCTCCGACCAACGGCTTTTTTGAACTATGCAAAGCATTCACTAAACAGATAGTAGCAATCAATCAGGTTCCCGTTGGTCATATACCAGACGGGGACTTCCTGAATAGCAGGTTTCTAGTCTAGCTCGCCTTGCAGAATTTTCCGAC
>JAYTTM010000026.1:0-2863 GCA_043745055.1 Chitinophagaceae bacterium
CCATGTATTGCCACCATCAGTAGTTTTATAAACACCTCTCTCTTTATTGGGAGAATACAAGTGCCCGAGCACAGCTACCCAGGCAACGTTGGCATTGGTTGGATGCAAAATTATTTTACCAATATGATGACTTTCCGGCAAGCCAAGATAGTCCCAGCTTTTTCCATTGTTTACAGATTTGTAAACACCTGTGCCGCTGTAACTGCTGCGGCTGCTATTGACCTCACCGGTGCCTACCCAAATAATGTGGCTCGTCCAGTTTACTGCTATATCGCCGATGGTGATTGCATTTTCTTTGTCAAAGATGGGAACAAAACTCAATCCGTTGTTGACGGTATGCCAAAGGCCACCAGAAGCGTAGGCAACATAAAACTCTGTAGCATCAGCAGGATTTACTTCAATGTCAACTACCCTGCCATTCATTTGGGTAGGCCCAATATTTCTAAACTGAATGTCTTTTAAGAGGCTGTTTTGTTCCAATACTTTTCGTTTCTCCAGCCCTTTTATTCTGTCAACGGCCGCTGTTGGCTTAATTTGTGCAATAGCTGTTAAAAATAAACCGTTAATAAAAAGGATAACGACAGAACAAGTAATTTTGAGTAGCAATTTCATAGATAAATTTTAATTTATGGTAAAACCGATGTTGAAAATACAGCAATTGCTTTTAATTTTCCCTTTATTATTTATGTTGATGATAAACGGTAATGCCCAGTATAAAGACTTTAAAATATCCCCAACGGGAGATACATTAAATGCGGTTGATAAAAACGGTTTAAAACAAGGGAAATGGGTAAATACCATTGGTGAAATAAGAGGTGAGCCGGGATTTGAGGAAGAGGGTTTTTATAAGAATGATAAAAAAACCGGAGCATGGAGAAAGTACAACAGCACTGGTGATTTAACTGCAATAGAGAATTATCTTTTTGGGGGTAAAGATGGACTGCAGGAATATTTTAGTTTTTTAGGCTCACTTGAAAAGCAGGAAGAATGGCGTGGGTTTAACCCCGATGCTCCCTACGATACCATCGCAGTTTACGGGCCTGGCAACAATGAAATTATTGATTATAAAATTGTAAAAGCTGAGCAGTACAGTGTTCCCAATGGCGACTGGAAATACTTTGACCAAAATGGAAGGATTATAAAAATGGAACGTTATGATCGTGGCAAATTATTAATCAATAGTGAGCCTGTAAAAAAAGAAACCTTTGTAAAAACTGAAACTGACAAGCCGCAGGAAAAAGTAAAAACCAAAGAAGTATTGGAGTACGAAAAAAAATACAGTAAAAAGAAAAGAGCTAAGCTGGAAAGAGATGGAAAAACAGCTTTGTAATTTTTAAAACCCGGCATAGTTTATCCATCAAATTACAAGTACGGACAAGCTAGTTTTTAAGTGTTAAGTAAATAGTTGTTATGAAGTTTTATCGTCTTTAAAAATTTATAAAACAGCCTTTACTGGTTTATCAAACAAATAAATAACCAGCCCTAATAATAAAATACCAATACCAACAAGGCTTTCAACGGGCCGCTCCACTAGTGTAAATATCAGCACCCAGGCATTAAAAATTAAAAATAATATTTGTAGCAGTGGCTTTAAGGGACTTCTGAAAGTACCCGTTTTTTTATTGGGAATAAATAAACTTGTAGCAACCGTAAGCGAAGCCATCAGTTGTAAAACAAAGCCGGCGTACACCAATATTTTCTCGAATGATCCGGTCAATGTTAATATAATGGCAATTATTACATGCACCCATAAAGCAGCCACCGGTATGCCGTGAAAATTTCTTTTTGCCAATGGCGTCCACAATTTATTTTCATTTGCCATGGCACAGGTTACCCTTGGCCCTACCCACAAATACGAACTGATGGTAGCAACCAATTGTATAGCAATAAAAATGCTTACCCATTTGCCGCCTGTAGTACCCAACAGGTTATTAAAAGCAATAAATGTTACTTCTTCTTTTCTAACCAATTGGCTGGCAGTTGCATTTTTTAACAGCACTGTTTGAAACAATACATATACCAACCCAACAAACAAAGTACTCCCTATTAAAGCCTTCGGCAGATTTATTTTTGGGTTATCAATTTCATCAACAACATAAGCAGCCGCATTCCAGCCGGTATAGGCAAAAGCAACATATACCATTGAAACCGCAAAGCCCGGTTTTATTAATTCCTGCTGCCAGGTATTATCCAATACAATGGCATCGGGCTGGTTGTTGATAATAAAAAAACCCAACCCAATCAGCACCAGTATAAAAGCAATTTTTACAACTGTGGTAATATTTTGAAACCTACTGCTGTGGCGAATTGTAAAGCTGTGCATCAACCCAATTAAAACGATAATACCTATAGCAAGCCATAAATTATTTTGTAACCCAAAAGGAGCCAGGTATTTGGTAAATGCCATAGCGGCAAGGGCAACCGGGGCAGAAAAACCAACTGTAAGTCCGGCCCAGGCTGATAAATAACCAAGCACCGGATGAAACACCCTTGAGAGGTAAATATAATCGCCACCAGACTCTTTAAAATGTGTCCCCAATTCGGCATAGGCGAATGCACCAAATAACGCCAACAGACCGCCTAAAACCCACAACAATAAAATACTCCAGGTATTTTGTACACTCGATAATTGAAAACCAACACTTGTAAAAACACCCGTACCAATCATGTTGGCAACTACAATGGCGGCGGCTGTGTAAATACTGATTTTCTTTTTCAATGTATTTTAAAACTGTTTGTTTGATGCAGCAATATACAAGAAGGTTAATAACATTACACAGCTAATAATAACATTGCGGTTGTAATTAGATAAATTTATTAAGGGGACTAAAAAGCCCCCTTAATAAATAATCATCTCGATAAT
>JAYTTM010000027.1:0-2861 GCA_043745055.1 Chitinophagaceae bacterium
TAACTCAACTCTGGGTTGGCATGCAGGTGCCTGCGGACAGCTATAAATTCCGCAGCATATTGCTTAGCAAGCTTTTTTATTTGTTGTTCCAATGTTGTACTCACAGCAATTGGTTTAGGGGGTATTTGTTAAAAGAAAAGATTTAAGGTACTTACGAAATTAACTTTGCTAATTGCTCATTAATTAATGTTTTATTGCTTATTGATTATTGTCTTTATTCTTATCCGGTTTTACCTCAATTCTTTCTGCAGACAGGTAAATATTTGAAGTCACCATTTTATTTTGCAAAATTTCTTTTCTGTAATCCTCAGCCTCCTCTTTATCTAAAAAATTACCAAATTTCAACTTAATATAAGGCGGCTGAAAACTCATGTACACTTTTTGTTCGGGGTAGCGCTGTAATAATTGCGTCCGTACTTTCATGGCAAGGGTTCTGTCGTTGGTGCTCAGCAGCATCAGGCGGTAACCTTTTGCTGTTGTTTTTGATTTTGCCACCATATCATCGTTAAAGCTTGCTTCTATTTTAGCCAGTTCATCTAACCTGCTATCTTTAATAATAGTAACCTTCCCGGCAGGCAGGGTACTGTCAGCGGTACTAAGGTTGTTTTGTGCGGTTGCTTTATTAACCAGTATTCCAATCAAATAAATTAAAACTATTTTTTTCATGTAATTCTATTGTCAAAAACTATTCCATTACTGTTGTTTTGCCGCTTCTTCTACAATTTGTATGCTGCTGCTACACCCAAGTCTTGTGGCGCCTGCCTCAATAAGTGCTTTGGCAAATGTATAGTTTTTTATACCACCGCTTGCTTTGATTTGTACAGTATCTGCCAGGTGTTTCCGCATAAGAGCTACTGCCTCAACAGTAGCACCTTTTGCTGCATAACCGGTGGATGTTTTCATGAAATCAACACCAGCTGCACCATATAAGTCGCAGCAGGTAATAATCTCCTCGTTAGTTAAAATACCACTTTCAATAATGATCTTTATAACCTTGTTTTTATTCCTGATGATGGGAAGGATAGCATTGATTTCACTTGCCAGAAATTGCCAGTCTTTGTTTTTAATGGCACTGATATTGATCACTAAGTCCAGCTCATCAGCCCCATCTACAATCGCTAAAACGGTTTCTGCTACCTTGGCTTCAATAGCCGAGTAGCCAAAAGGGAAGCCTATTACTGTAGCTACTTTTACTGCAGTGTCAGCAACAAGTGCGGTTACTTTTTTTACAAACAACGGAGGTACACATACGGCTGCAAATTGGTATTGAATGGCTTCCTGGCAAAGTTGTTCAATGTCTTGCAGGGTAGTAGTTGGTTTTAAAACAGTGTGGTCTATATAACTGTTGATATCCATGTGTAAATTTTTAAGTGCAGCAAACTTATACAATTTGCTGCTGCTTTGGCCTGTAAAAAATGTACATTTGCAGCTTATCACTGTTGAAACAATAGTAAATTATCATCATTATGAGTAAGTCATTTTATCAGGGTTTTGTAAACAAAAAAAAGAATAGTGCTGTAAAAGAGGGTTTTAAGCAAGCCAAAAGAAAGGCTAAAAAAGAAAAATCTGCAGCCATTGAAAAAAGATTTGAAGAAAAGCGGCAGTTAAAAGCCGCCACCGATGCTTCTGCATTGCTTGCCCGAAGAGCAGCTCCCAAAAAAATAGCAGATAAAAAGGATAGTATAGCTAAAGGGCAGGAACCAATTGCTGCAGCTACTGAAAACGTTAAACAAATTGTTGCCCCTGCTCCCAAATACAGGCCTACCGTTCCGGAAATATTGGCTTCTAAAAATAAACCTGCTATTATTAGTGATGCCCAAATGCCGCTAAATAAATTTTTAGCTCATTCTGGTGTTTGCAGCAGGAGAGATGCCGTGGAAATAATTAAGGAAGGTAAGGTGAAGGTGAACGGTGTAGTTATTATAGAACCTGCCCATAAGGTAAGTGAGAAAGATGACATTGTTTGTAACGGTAAAAAGTTATTTGTTACAAAAAACCTGGTGTACATCCTGGTAAATAAACCCAAGGATTACATAACCACAACAGATGATCCTCAGGGTAGAAAAACGGTATTGCACCTTATACAACATGCCACTACAGAAAGGGTTTATCCAATCGGCAGATTGGATAGAAATACCTCCGGTGTATTGCTGATGACCAATGATGGTGAGCTTACGCAAAAATTATCGCACCCCAGTTATAATATAACTAAAGTGTACGAAGCTAAACTGGATAAGGCGCTTACCAAAGCCGATTTTGATAAAATATTAGACGGAATTCAACTGGAAGATGGCGAGATAAAAGCAGATTCACTAGCCTATGCAGATGCAAGGGATAAATCTATCATTGGCATTGAAATACACAGTGGCCGTAACCGCATTGTACGCCGTATTTTTGAATCGTTGGGCTATGATGTAAAGGGACTTGACAGGGTAATGTATGCCAACCTCACTAAGAAAAATGTTGAGCGGGGTAAATGGCGTTTCCTGAGCGAAAAAGAATTGAGGTTGTTGAAATACATGAATGCATCTTACAAGAAACTGCCTGCTAAAACTGCTGAAAAGGAATCGGAAACGCCAGTTGCTGCAATTAAGCCAACCGTAAAAAAAGTATATCCCGAAGCTCCACCAATGGATGCTGCCGCTAAGCTTAAAAAGAGTAAAACCACTGCTGCCAATAGCAGGGTAAGTAACAGGCCAGAGAAAAAATAATCACCCTTATACGTATTTAGTTTGAAAGGATTAGCGGAAATAATATTAGAGACAGATGAGTTTGTTGTGCTTAATAAAGCACCGGGAGTGTTGTCAATTCCAGACAGAACACAGAGTGAGCCCTCGTTAAAAGATGGGTTGATTGCAAAG
>JAYTTM010000028.1:0-2854 GCA_043745055.1 Chitinophagaceae bacterium
CCTTTATTCGGCAGATTTTTATAACCGCTACCCTGGGCGATTGTATAGATTACATATTATTTTGCAGGTTGCAGTTCCCTTTCTCCCACACTCCATTCACCTAGCTTATCACCTTTAATTCCAATAAACTCAATTTTCATTACACGTTCATTGCGTTTGCCTGTTACGGAAACTCTGGTAAAATTCTGGGCTTCCACCAGGGTGCCGGGTATCCGGGCTGGATTGTTTAATTCATCACCTCTTACTTTGCCAATACCTGATGTATAAGGAGAATTGGTAACATCATATAAAGGATACAAACCCGGACGTTCCTGCTTTATTACTTCACTGTGGTGACGATCGCCGGTAAAAAACAGAACTCCTGTAATTTTATTTGTAGCCAGAAATTTCATTAACTCATTATACTCGGCACTGTAATGCCGCATACATTCAAAATCGGAGAAAGGATTTAGTATTTGCCCACCTGTGGCAATAATTTTAAAAGTGGCTTTACTGAATAGTAAGGCATTCTTCAACCAATCTAATTGCATTTTTCCAAAATAGGTTTTTTCTGTATTGGATTTACCCTCCATGCTATCGGGCATATCATCTTCACTTCTAAAATAGCGGTCGTCGGTTAAAAAAACATCCACATCACTATAACCAATAACAGAATAAATACCTTCACCTTTTTGCCCATAGCTAGGATTACAACTGTAGTTGATGAATACCTTTCTGCTCTCATCTTTTAAGATATAACTTTTACCGATGTCATTGGGACCATAATCATGATCATCCCAAATGGAATACTGTGGCATGCTCGCCATAAATTGCTGCAGAACAGGTGTACTTCTATCGTGGCTTGCACGGTAATTTAAACCCCATTTTGTGTTGAAATCTGCTTCTCTTGTGTACCAGTTATCGCCCAGCCATACATGAAAAGCAGCAGGTGTTTTTGCCATTGTTTCAAAAATGGAAGAGTCGCCACCATAAGGCTTTCCCGGACGGTCATATAATGGTTCATTAAAATAAGCACAGCTGCCGGTTAGGAAAGTGAAATCCGGTGCCGGTTTGCGGAATTGCCATAAATCTTTGGTGGTAAACTTTGTTGCAAAACCAGGGTTGACTGTTTTGCCATCGATCATAACAGAATAGGTGTACGTTGTATTTATATCCAGCCCATTCAATTCAATTTTAACGGGGTTAAAATCATTGCCTAGTTCCCCTTTGTAGGCTATCGTTTTATCTGCTGCATTGCTGGGTACTGCATGATATTTTATCGCTACATTTTTTACAGCGGCTGTTACTTCTACCCAAATGGTAGCATTGCGTAACTCCACATTTCCAGCCCATGGGCCACTTACCAAACCATTTTTATTTTGCGCTGCAACTGTAATGCTTACCAGTAAAAGCAGCATGCAGATTGTTTTTTTGATACCCATATTTTTTTGTTTTAAAAAGATAGGCAAAGGTAAATACAATGGGTTTGGTATTAGGGTGAATTAAATATTGTTGAAAAAACAAACTGCCAGAACATAAATTATTATTCTCACATCAGTTTATCACAAAAACCTAATAATTTCCCCCTATTTGGTACAAAGGGTTTTATGCCATTGTAATGTTATTGCATAGTGCCCAGTTGTATTACCTGTGTAGAAGAGTGCGACGCCAAATGCCCAATTGTAGCAATAATGATTGATCAATAATTATTTGCTCTCAATTGTGGATAGTCATCAAAAACTGCTGATGGCTTTGTAAACAAAAAATAAATACACTTAGTTTAATCACTACCCTCAATCAGGAGCAACTTCATTAAAAAACTGTAGAGCCGTAGGCTCGGCTCATATTGTTGTGTGTTTAAATACACCTATATGTTTTTAACTAACTGTTATCGCATTTTTATATGGGCCTAACCTACTGCTCTTATTAGATTATCTGTTACTTCATAAACGGGTTGAAACCCATTGTTACAATATTAACCGAGGCTACGCCTCTTAGCTCCTAATTGCGGATAGTCATTCTGAGTTTTTAATATCTTAAACTACTATTTACCTTCTTGTCAAAAATTAAATTCTGTATGCTACTACCCAATTCAAATTTACAATTTGAAATACACGAAAATGCAGCAAAATAAAATTATCAATAAACAAATACGCCACTCAGTTGAGTGGCGTATTTGTTTATATGCATGTGCCTAGTTCTTTGTACAACTCCACTTTAGGGAATGGGGGCTAACTGCATCCCATACTATTTCCACAATTCAAACATTTATAACAAGTACCACTGCGGATGGTGATGTGTCCGCAGGTATTGCAGGATGGCGCATCACTCTGCATACTTTTCATATAATTCTGTGTGCTGTCGCCACTTTTTTGTGCTCTTGCTGCGGATGATTGTACATTGCCTGCAGGTGAAGAAGAAGTTCCGCCTATCACCCTTACTTCACTTAATTCGGGTATCCTGTTTCCGATGGTTGGCGTTGACTGGTCCCATGCTGCATTGCCTAAATTTTCCACTTCTGGTTTATCCAGAACATGTACCAAATCTGTACGACCTAAATACTCATAGGCCAGCGAACGGAAGATGAGATCAATGATAGAAGTAGTGCTTTTAATGTTTGGATGATCCACCATGCCGGCTGGCTCAAAACGGGTAAATACAAATTTTTCTACAAACTCTTCTAAGGGAACGCCATATTGCAAACCGATAGAAATTGCGATAGCAAAACAGTTGAGCATACTGCGTACAGTAGCACCTTCTTTGGCCATGTCAATAAAAATTTCTCCAACAGTTCCATCATTGTATTCACCTGTACGGAGGAACAATGCCTGTCCGTTTATTTTTGCTTTTTGTGTAAATCCACGACGTTTTGCAG